>NZ_JADEWY010000149.1 GCF_015207375.1 Coleofasciculus sp. LEGE 07092
GTGCAGGAGAACTGGGGAGTGTCTAACTGGCAAATTGTCGAACCAAACCCGATTCCCTGGCTCAAGGATGATGTCGGGGCAGATGATAAGCCGTTACCCTTGCGGCTGGTGCATCCAGCAGAATGGGATTTAATAGCCCAAATAGTAGACTTGCTTGATGCTACTGGCGCTCTAACTCAGGTGAATTGGGTAAAACGAGGGATGGCATTGAGTCAGGCATTTGAGGAATTCTACAGGAATTGCCGCATCTGGGGGGAGGTTATGAACCAAGATCCGAAGTTGGCTCAGGCAAGATTGGGGCTAGTGGGGATGACTCAGATAGTAGTGCGATCGCTTTTGCAAGACCAATTGGAGCTATTTTCTCCCGTGGAACTATAAAAATTTCGTTACATTCTGGAGAGTGGAAAAAAATTTTCTTTAAGAGGCGTGACAAAAGGAACAACCTTCAGATACTATTCAAAGAGTGTGAGGAGCGAACCAGCAAGGGAACCGAGACGAAACACGGCAAGTCGTCGGTTCCCTTTCTGATATCAAGGTTGAGTTTACAAAACAAAGGCTTCAATGGCTGCTGCTACCCCGTCTTGCTCTACAGAGGGAGCCACCCATTGGGCACTGGCTTGTACCTCGTGCGGTGCGTTTCCCATGGCTATCCCGACACCGGCGTATTCGAGCATTTCGACATCATTAAAGTTATCGCCAATTGCCATGACGTTCCGGGCATCGAGTTTTAGCAGTCGTTCGGTTAGGTAACGCACGGCTGCCCCTTTGTTGACGGCTGGATGGGTGGCTTCAAAGAATGTTGCCACGGATTTAGTCAAGTAAAGTTCCGCTGGGGTATATTGCTGCCGTAAGGTGCCGAAGAGTTGGTTGATAATCCCCGCGTCGTTGCTGAGGGCTAAAACTTTAGTCGGTTCAGCGGCTAAGACTTGGCGCAAATCTCCGACAGCTACGGGTTCAATGTCTGCTCGTTGGGCGTAAAGTTGGGTTTCGGGAGTGATTTTCCGGACGTACAAGCGATCGTTAATGTAAAAATGAACCGAGAGGAGGGATAGCAAGGCTTCGCTCTCAAAGTAATCTAACAATTGCTCGGCGGTTGTTCGTGAGACGGGCAAATGGCGGTAAATCTTTTGAGTGGCTGGATCTTGAATCCAAGCCCCTTGGTAAGACAGCATGGGTAGGGTAGAACCTACTGCCTCATAGAAGCGCAAGGCAGAACAATACATCCGCCCTGTAGCAATAGCCACTTGAATTCCTTTCGCCTGTGCCTTGCGAATGGCTTGTTTGACGGGTTCGCCGATGTTATTAGACTCACCTGCGATCGTGCCATCGATATCCAGAACTAGCAATCGGATATCTAGATTCTCTCTGATTTTAGAGTCTAGAGGGTTGAGTTGATGAGCTGTAGAGGATTGGGGCATGAGGGATAAGATAGTTTGTTAACGGGTTGCATCCCTTGAAAAAGGACTTTACCAAGTCAGTGTAACTGCCGTTGATGACAACTCGGATAAAGGGATTGACTCTGAAGAGGTCATAAGGCACAATAACCATGTGCTTCAGGTGATCCAATAAGTCTTGAAGGACTATTCTGAACATCCCCGACCCATTTGGTTGTTTTATTGCAAAAATGACTCTACGCTAGTTGCCCCTGTTATAGCTAATCTCCCCGATGGTTATTTGATTTTTGGTGATGTAAGGGAAAGCATACTAGATATTAGGTTTTTCTAGGGTTTAAATTTGCAAAAAGTACCCTTAGCTGCTTTGATTCCCAGATGTACTTTGCATCTCCATATTTATGAGGAGAGATAAGAGTTAAATAAACAAAAAAATTGGAAATCAGGAGGAACAATGCTCATCAAAAATCGTAGTTTCTTTCCTTATGTAGACTTTTTGCCTGCCGACCAGTTTAAGTTGATTGGAAAGTGTGAAGATAAACAAGTGTTACTGATTGGTAGAACGACAGCCTATGGCGATCCCATTGTGGCACTCCGCTCAACTGAGGAACCCAGTGAGGACGATTTATCTGCCTGCGACTTGTACGAGTTGATGAAGTTTAGCCAAACGACGATCAACTTTGCAGAAATGTAGCCAGTTCTCTGAAGGTGAGCCATTGAGGGATGATTCGATTTTTTTGGACTAAATCTGACACTCTGTAGGTGTTTTATTGAAACTCACTTGGGTAATGAATTCAGCAGTACCGATATCCCCCGAATACCCACCACGGCTATCAGACTGCCAATAGTTAAAAGACTCAAAGGTTGCAAACTCGCTTGTAGCAACTGCAACCCCCTCTCTAACTCTCCTTCGTAGTATTGGGCTAAATTTTGCAAGGCGGTGTCTAAGTTTCCTGTTTGCTCCCCAGTGGAAATGATTTGCATAGCAACGGGGGGTAATTGACCTTGAAGACTGTGGCTGAGGGGTTGACCGATACGGGTTCTGCGTGCAGCGAAAGCCAGCTTTGACTTCATCACCGAATCAGGAATATGCTCTCGCAGCAACTCTAGCGCCGAGAGAAGGGATATACCGCAACTTAGGGGCAACCGTAGTTTAGCAAAATACAAGAGCGATCGCGCTTGGATCAGCTTTCCTAAAACTGGCAACTTCCCAATCAATTGCTGCCAAACGGGACTGGAAAAGCGAGAAACGAAGAAACTCATTACCCACAATAGCAAAGCGATCGCTAAACCTCTCAGCCAGAATTCAGGTTTGACGATACCTGTGGCATTGGGATTGAAAATGGCAGCCGTCAATACCAACAGCCCCCAAATCGCGATAATTACCGAACGTTTCACCGATTCAATGAGGCGTTCTCGTTTCCCTTGAGCTTCGGCATCACTTGCCAGCATTTGGCAGGTTTGAGACAGACAACCACTATACTCTGCCAATCGGATCAGAGCGATTGTCCAAAGGTCGAAGTAACGACGCTCAAGTGCCAGTACTGAGGCGAGATCTTGACCTGTACCTACTGCCGTACTAGCGTAGTGTAGGTATTGTTTGAAGGCAGGGTGTAAATTTTTCCCCGTCAGTGTTAAGCTTTGCTCTAGGGTCATGCCAGCGTCAAGCAACGCCGCAAACTGGAAAAAGAATTGGGCTTTTTGATAACTTGTTAATTGGTTTGGTAGAGCCACGGTTTCCTGTCACTCAAGGGCATCACTCCCTATTGTGAACTGACTGGCACAGTAGCGATCGCAAAGCCTTGGATTTTTTAGGGAGTAGGGAGTGGGGAGTAGGGAATGGGGGGCAGAGGGGCAGAAGAATTTAAAGAATGGAGGCAATAGTCCACCTGCATCAGTATTTTTAAACGGAAAGCCATTTTTTCTCCCCTATCTCCCCTGCACCACAAACTCCTCTGTCTGACAAGACGCTGTACTAGGAAAGTGGTTTGAGGCGATAACCTAAACCATGTACAGTTTCAATCAAATCATCAGGAGCACCTACAATTTTGAGTTTTTGACGCAAACTCTTGATGTGAACTTTGATCGTATCTTCTTTCGGTGGATTTTCAAGTGACCAGAGGTGTTCTACAATCGCGCTACGACTCATGATCTGCCGCCCATTTCGGAGCAGAAGTTCCAAAAGACAATATTCCTTGGGAGTTAAACGCAGCACTTGATCGGTGTAACTGACTTCGTAGGTTGCCGGATCGAGATGCAAGTCTCCCCACTGAAGAACTGGGGGAGAATTAGTACTACCTCGGCGTAACAATGCTCGAATCCGAGCCAAAAATTCTGGAATATCTAGAGGTTTAACCATATAGTCATCGGCTCCCGCATCTAAGCCAATAACTTTGTCAGTACTGGTATCGCGGGCAGTTACCATGAGTATCGGCATCTGATAGCGGTGGGAGCGCAATCTCTGGCATAAACGAATTCCATCCAGCTTGGGCAGCATCACATCCAGCAAAATGAGATCGTAATCAAGGGTGGTGATTTGTACCCAAGCCGCTTCCCCATCTGAGACGGTATCAACCGCATAGCGCTGAACAGCTAGGGCTTCAGCTAGGGCTTCAGCTAGGTAGGGATCATCTTCTACCAGCAGAATTCTCACTTAAGGCGTAGCGTTCTGTCCAAATAATCTATCATGCAACTCGATAGAAAAAATAAAAAACTCTATGTAGGTGGCTTCTTCTGTGGAAAGTTCGAGAAAGTCTGAGGCATTTCCAATACTCCAGCCTGCCGCTTCTAGACGTTGAGGTTTAGCTGCATCCATTATATTAGCTGCCTGTGGTAATGAATCGCTTCGATGCTCATGGCACTCACACCAGATCGGAATCCATTGTTTCCACTCACAGGATCGCGTGCCTCAACGTGGGTGTACTTACGGTTGTTGCATCCTTGGCAAGCCAAAGCCAGATTGTCATCCTCATCAGTTCCATTCTTTGAACGAGGTATGATATGTTCGATTGAAAATGGATCAGGTGAAAACCGAGCCTGACTGCGACAGTACTCACAACATCCACCAGCACGACGAGCAATAGCTTCTTTCTGTTTCACCGTACTTACATCTGTGATCGCTCATCAATTTTTGCGTTAGTATTAACTAAAAAACGGCTTGTATACCAGCCGTTAACTGCCAATCCGTTTCAAGCTGAGGACCATCTAGGGAACGGTAGAGGGGCAATTCAAACTCAATTGCCAACCGACTGCCTTTAAGACTTCCACGAGGGGCATAGAGATTAACGCCAAAGCCTAGATTCAGTTGAGTACCCCCCCGTCTATCCGGGTCTGCTGTGGGAATCATCATCGGATTCAGGCGGGAATCAACTCCATCAATATTTCCCCAAGTCTTACCATTGAGGCGAATTGAGGTACTGAGCCAATCTGCCCACTTGTAAGCTGCCCAACCTGTGAGCGCTAGTTGATTGCCCAATCGATAATCATTGCTGCTTTCACCTAAACGCAGAGTTGCGATCGCTTGCCCTCCCCAAGACAAGTTGTTAGTCTGACCCAAGTAAGTAATACCCGGTAGTAAGTCAAACGTACCAGACCCGATTTGCATGGGATAGGGTAGAATCTGGTCGTCACCAGCAGGTGTGTTGTCTCGCTCCTCAATCGAACCCGTGGGAAAACTTACTCTGATATTGAAATGTAGGCGCTGTCGGTTCTGATCGAGAATTTTGTAAAGTCCAGTAAGCTTAATATCACCGAATCCCTCGGAATTGGTCGTGAAGCGCAAGCCGCTACGAGTAACATGATCCATTTCCTTGAAGACATACGGCACCATCGCCATCAACGTCAAATCATCCGTTGGTGCGTACATAACCCCAAGCATATGCATCTGCATAGTCATGCGTACCGGAGTCACAGGAAACTGTTGCAAAACTTCGGCATCGCTAAGACTATCCGTACCATCCCGATTACCATCCATGTCCATGAACATATAGCGATAGGAGAACATCACCTCTCCTTTTTCATGAGTGTGATCACCCATTACGCCAATGGGTGCATGCCCATCCGGTCGTGCTGAAGTCCATTGGAATCCAGTATGGTCTGATTCAATTGCATCATCGCTGTCAGCAAGTAATAATTCAGGGCTTCTGATATGAGAAATTGATAATGGAGTTTTGAGTCTAGGATTTAAGGGTACGGGTGATATCTTCTCAAAGGCGATAGCGTTGATGCGATCATCTGAAATTTTTTCTGGTAAGTTTACAAAAGCTGACTCTTCAACTTCAATATCTCTATAAGTTTGGAGAGTTAACGAACTATTATCCCCTAACTCTGAATCAATCCGTTTTTCATCTAAGAGCGGGTCAATCTCACCAGAGTAATCTGAATTTTCCAGTTGAGTTTCAGCCTTAATCGCTAAACTTTCTGAAGCTTGAGACGTGATAGTTTTGGGTACTGCTTTAACTGAATCCTGCACAACATCAGCATCAGCTTTTACTGGCAAAGCCAATAGAATCCCAATCATGACCCAACTGATTTGACAGCTATTCCTCTTCATTGGATAAACCCCTGGTTATAGAAGCTTACACAGACAACGCTTGCTATTCTGGTTGGTTATGTCGTATAAGTCAAAAGACAGGCTGTCAAACTTGGTCATACTAAAGGGTCTTTTAGCTACGATGAAACCCAAGAATATGAGCTAATTAGCAAAGCACAACTTGACTCATTCGATGGTTCAGGTTATTTTTCGGCAGTCACGGCGATCCTCATCTCCACTTGGAGGTTGTTGATGAGAATGGCTCTAGCAGTTGCAAAGATTTCTAGCTGTAGGAAATCCTGATGTTATAGCAGCCTTTGCAGATAGTCTCGACCAGGCTAGCCTAGAACAAATAGAAGCGATCGCCCAGCGTCTAAAGGCAATCCGCAAAGCTAGGGAGGAGCAATAATGCATCTGATCCTTATTCTGAGCGCTTTAGGACTAGCTTGGTTAACTAGAATAAACGAGTCGAAAACCATGGGAAGTTATCAACAACGCTGGCAAACTGCTCTAGGAAAGTTCTTGTTTCCCCCCCTACTCCTATTCGTAACCGCCTTATCAATAGTCTGCATGGGACCCCAAGGGCAAATGGTTTGGCAATGGGAAGGTTGGTTGAGCTATCTGTTAGCTAGCGCGTTTCTGGGTTTTGTGGGAGTTTCAGGATTGAAACTAGCTCTAGAAGGATGGCGCTCTCTGCAACACGTTCGCACCTATCCTCAACAAACTATACAAGGCAGACCCTGCCGTATTATTAATACGCCATTAGTTTTCAGCGCTCAGGTCGGATTTTGGCAACCTGAATTGGTTGTGAGTCAAGGATTACTAGACACCCTCGACGCCGAGCATTTACAAGCCGTACTCACCCACGAGCAAGGGCATTCCTATTATCGAGATACGTTCTGGTTCTTTGGGTTAGGTTGGATGCGAGGATTCTCGTTTTGGTTAACAAATACAGAAGACTTGTGGCAAGAACTATTATTATTGCGAGAAATCCGAGCCGATCAATGGGCAGCAGAACAAGTCGATTTTTTACTGTTAGCAGAATCCTTGCTCATGGTGGTGAGTGCGCCGCTGATGCATTCTGAAAGTTTCTGTGCTGCTTTTAGTTGTGCTGCACCTAAAAATCGCTTAGAGGAACGAATAGAAGCACTCTTAGCTGAAACCCACTTTCCACAACCCCCTAATTGGTACTCGTTGATGTGGCTGTTATTATCATTGTTTCCACTGATAGTTGTACCCTTTCATCAGTAAAAAGGGAGTAGGGAGTGGGGAGTGGGGATTAGGGGAGTCAAAATGTAGTCTATTGCTGGCAATATGGCTCGATTTCTTCTTTAGAGGTTAGTAGGTCTTTGACTAATCACTTGTTCGTAAATCCAGAATTTACCTGGCTTTTGCATCCCGCCTTCTTCTCGAAAATGATCATCTTTACCAAGGACTGCCAATCATTGTAAATGCTCCCCAGTAGTAGGGATGGGCGAGAGTCGTGTCTTCTTGCTCGGCAAGTGATGGAGGTAAAGTTATGCTTTCCCCACTACCCCGCAATTGTCCTCCTTCAAGGCGTAGTTGTCCCGATAGCATAGATAGTTGTGCTTGCCGCAGGGCTTCAGCTTTAATCGGGGCAGTTTCTAACTGTCGGTAAAACTCTGTCATCAGTCCTGCCGTTCCTTCATCGCTGACATACCATAGGCTCGATAGCGCTGATTTGACACCAGCTTGCACTGCTAACCCCGCAAAACCCAATTCAGCTTCCTCATTTCCTACGGCTGTGCGGCAGGCAGAAAGCACTAACAGTTCAATAGGCGATCGCCGCTCGTTCCAGCCTAACTGCCGCAGTTGATCGAGCCGGAGTTGGTTGTTCCACAGTAGGATGTAGGAGTTTTCCAACGGTCCAGGTTTAAATTCGGCATGGGTTGCCAGATGCACGATTGATGCCGTTTGGCTTTGTGAAATGAGAGTATCTAAGGTAAATTTTTCATTCAGGAAGGATTGTCCCTGGCGATTGTCTACAATCCTTTGAACTTCTACAGGCACCGCAGGCAGAGGGCTGAGGTTGAGGGATTTTGCTAGCTCGTTGGCTTGAGAAATGCCCATTGCTAAAACGGGAACATTTTGGATATTGTTGTAGCTGGTATCGGTTAAACTGAGGCTGGGCATCAAGCCCACACTGTATTTTTCGACGAGAAAGTTTTGCCCATCATGGAGGACGGCAATGGGTAAAGAACGTAATCCCGCATCCATGATAAAAACCAGATTTTGAATACCTTGGGATTCTAATTGCTCCTCAATAGGAGCCATCAACCAATTGTAGAGTTGCTGGGCTGGAGCTAAATAACTGGTAGTGCGTCGTTTGATGGGATTGGTGATTTCTCGGCGCAATTTTGTAGCTGTGGTTCGTACCAGTTCCCTTGTCGTTTCCCGAACTGGCACACGTATTGCTTGACCTTCTGCCGTCACTAGTACTAGTTCAAGGCGATCGCTATCTTGTTGCGCTTGACCTTCTTGAGTTGTATTGTATCCTTCAGGAATAAACGTGGCATAAACAAAGGCGGCTTTAATACCTGTCTTCTGCTCGATATCAGCTAAGATTTTGGGTGCATCGGCGGGATTGTTGACACTGGGTTTCGGACCTAAATAGCCACTAAAGTCATCAGACAGAATATTATCCAGGGTAGAAATTTCAATGTCCGCTTCTGCTAGATTGTTACTTGCCCCTAGTGTCGAATAAATCGTGCTAAAGGGAAGATTGCTCTGGGAGGGTTTGCGGGGGATGATTTCAATATTGTCTTGGCGGACAGGGCGCGAAAAAGATTGAATCGGTAAAATTAAACCCAAAAATCCCTTACCATTGGTAATTGCTCCAGCCGTACCGTTTTGGATAGCATTCCCTACTTCAAACGGATCGAAAGCACTACCGCCGCCGTGCCGAATTATGATTGGAGCTCCACCTGTGGCAACACTGGCTGCTCCGATAGGAGTGGGGAAAATTCCTGTTGCCCGGAAATATCCATCGGTGGTAATATTAACTCCTAACCTTGTGGTATCGACACCTAACCCCGTGGGTAAACCTTGGGCATTAATAAAGGCTACATCGATACCTGGAGCGTCATTTCTGAATTCCGGTTGACCGTTGTCGAGAGTAATTGAACCAGCTTGCCCAGAGATTGAACTAGAGTTCAGCTCTCCTAATGTTATTTGACCGAGTGTTAAAGCATCAATAGAGCCACCCCCGATCGCTCCCGATGTGGTCAAATTGGTACTAGTAATGTCTCCCAACTCACTCGTGAGAGCGATCGCACCACCAGTTCCTTGCTGGGATGAGGAGTCTACATTCCCTGTGGTAATACTATTTTTGGCAGTAGCGGTGACTGAACCACCGTCTGTTTGTCCACTGGAGATAATTTCACCCGTTTGAATCGCGCCGTCTTGACTAGTGAGTGCGATCGCACCACCTTTGTCTGTTGTTGAAGACGTATCTATGTTACTTGCAGTAACATTACCTTGAGCAGTTATGGTCACTGTATTGTTGTCTGCTTCTCCCCTTGCCGTCAAATTGTTGCTTGCTACAGAACCAACCTGACTGTTTAAGGTAATTGCGCCATTTGTTGAAGTGAGATTGGCGGTAGTGAGGTCATTGTTAGCTTGCATATTTACCGTCTCTGCTTCAACGTCGGCAGTGGTAATGCCACCATCGTTGGCAGAAAGATTGACTTGACCTTGATTGGCGCTGAGAGTACCGTTGCTGGTATTGATATTGCCTGTCTGACTAGTAACAATGGTGTCTCCTTGGGTGGTGACATTAGCCGTAGTGATATCATTATTGGCTTGTAGATTTACCGTATCTGCTTCCACATCGGCAGTAGTAATACCACCATCGTTAGCAGAAAGATTGGCTTGACCTTGATTGGCGCTGAGAGTACCGTTGCTGGTATTGATATTGCCTGTCTGACTAGTAACAATGGTGTCTCCTTGGGTGGTGACATTAGCCGTAGTGATATCATTATTGGCTTGTAGATTTACCGTATCTGCTTCCACATCGGCAGTGGTAATGCCACCATCGTTGGCAGAAAGATTGACTTGACCTTGATTGGCATTGATAGTACCGTTGCTGGTATTGATACTGCCTGTCTGACTAGTAACAATGGTGTCTCCTTGGGTGGTGACATTAGCCGTAGTGATGTCATTATTGGCTTGTAGATTTACCGTATCTGCTTCCACATCCGCAGTGGTAATACCACCGTTGTTAGTAGAAAGATTGATTTGACCTTGAGTTGCATTGGTAGTGTCTCCTTGGGTGGCAGTGATATTGGCAGTAACAATATCATTATTGGCTTGTAGATTTACCGTATCTGCTTCCACATCGGCAGTGGTAATACCACCATTGTTGGCAGAAAGATTGACTTGACCCTGGTTAGCGGTAAGATTGCTGGTATTAATACTGCCAGTCTGACTAGTAACAATGGTGTCTCTTTGGGTGGAAGTGACATTGGCAGTAGTAATGTCATCGTTGGCAGAAATATTTACGGTTTCGGCTTCAACGTTCGCAGTAGTAATGCCATCGTTAGTGGCTGTGAGGGTGACTGTCTTTCCTTCAACGTCAGCAGTGGTAATACTATTGTTGGCAGCAAGTTCAACCTGGCCCTGATTAGCGTTAACACGGTCTTCTAAATCAATGATGTTAGCATTGATTCGGATACCTTCTGCTTCAGTAGTCGCCATTGTCGAAGCGGCTGTTACTTGATCAGCACTTTCAACATTAATTTGACCTAAGTCAAGCGTTTGAACATTGCCGAAATCTTGAGCGCCTACAGCCCCCTTAAAATAGATATCGCCTGAACCTGCTCTCAGTGTCAGGTTGAAAGGTGGTACAGAATTATCATTGGGGAAGTTACCGTCTGACGCAGCACTGGACACTGTTTTACCAAAGATAATGTCACCGCCACCAGAGCCACCTGTATTGAAGGTTGTATCGAAGGTTACATCCGTAACCAAGATCACATGACCCGTAAATTCAACCGGGCCTCCCGTGGTTTTGATGACGCCTGCCACCCGGGTTTGCTCGGCATTAATCCGCAAGCTGCTGAACACGGTGGTTGAGTTACCAATCAAATCGGCATTGGTTGTTGTTTCATCACCAATGATTAAACTGGCTAGGGGATTTTTATTACCAACTTCACCATTAAAGAAAATCTGACCTGTACCTGGAGAGACTTGTAGGCTCTGTTGATTACCAGCTATACCATTGATATTGCCATTAAAAGTGATGTCACCAGCACCCAGTCCAGTTTTTATGGCAGCGAGTACACTGCCTAACACAATATTGGAATTATCAGCAAAAGATGAGTCTTTTCCTCCCAGAGTGATGGGTTGGTTATTTGTGGTGATATCGCCGTTGAGGTTGATTCTGGGAGCTATGAGGGTAATTGAAGCATTATCTGAACCATTAATGTCTCCATTAACCGTGATAGAGCCTCTCGTTGAACCCAGTTCATCCATTGGAGCAGACGGTGAAACTTTAGGAGTCTGAATGGTGACTGGATCTTTAAATTCAACACTGTTAATTGTGATCGCTCCATTTCCATCCTCTCGACCAATCGTAATAGTATTGAAACCCTCAAACATTGCTATTTCGTCCTGACTCAGGTCAAACTCACCACTTTCTTGGGCAATACCAATGTTGCGTTCCGGTGTCAAAGGCTGAAGCACTAGATTACCATTACCTGTTACCTGGTTTTGGATGTCCATTGTGTCAGCCGTTAGGGTAACATCTACCCCAGCATTAATATCTCCACTGGTTGATATAGCGCCTGTGGTGGCAGTCACACTTAAATTCCCACCTACACTGGACACACCTAGATCAATCGCTTGGTTATTCGTGAGCGTCGCATTGCCATCTGAACCTGTAGTATTTAGATTGATTGAACCAGTAGCAGCTAGAGTATCTAACTCAACGTCAGCACCATCGGCGATGGTAGTAAAGTTGCTAGAACCATTGACAGTTACTTGACCACTATCGCTAATATTGCCATTAGCAGTTACAGCTAAGTTACCGCCTATATTGGAAGTGTTGAGATTAACGGCTTGATTATTGGTCACTATGGCATTACCATCTAAGCCCGTAGTGTTGAGAGTGATTGAACCAGTAGCAGCTAGAGTATCTAACTCAATATCGGCACCATCGGCGGTAGTAGTAAAGTTGCTAATGCCATCAACGGTTAGTTGATCACTATCACTGATATTGCCGTTAGCAGTTACTATCAAATCGCCGGAGATGGTGGTGGAAGATTCCAGTTCAATATCATCAGTATCGTTGAGGGTGACATTATTGCCATTACTAACAACTACACTGTTAAAGTCGTTAGCATTATCCAAAGTGATGTCATTACCATTAGCATCTAAGGTAGTAGTGCCTATTACACTGATTGCATCACTATTAGTATCACTATCGGTAATTCCTTGAGCTGTCACTGTTAAGTCACCCGACAGCATAGAAGCTCCTAGAGTAATGCCATCCATGTCGTTAATGATGGCAGTTCCACCCATGAGGCTGACTGCACCTGTGAAATTGTTAGCAGCATTATTCAACGTAATGTTATTGCTACTAGCATCCAGAGTTGTAGTGCCACTGACAGTGAGGGAACCAGTAGAATTAATCCCACCCCCAATAGTCGTCAGCTTCAAGTCGCCATTAATATTGGATGTCTCCAAATTAATGCCAGCCGTATTAGTATTCGTGAGGAACAAATTCCCGGAGTTGGTAGTAGTTGCATTGAGCTGAGAAATTTGGGTAGAGAGGGGATTATCCATAGTCCCCACTGCTCCAGAGGTTTGTAATACCAATTTCCCACTCATTCCCCCAATGGTAATATCTGAGTTACTCATACCACTGGTGATTGCCCCTGTGTGAAGGGTTAAGGTTTTGTTATTAGCCAGTGTCAGTCCATTGGTGAAGCTGACTGCACCGCCATTGAGAGTCAAGTTGTAGTTGGTGCCACTGAGGTTAATTGCTCCTAAAGAGCCGAGATTAATGCTACCTGTTCCTATGCCAGAACCAATAGTGACAGTGCCAGAAGTGGACAGCTTCTCCAACTCTGAGACGGTGAGATTGAACGCCCCTGTCGCGTCGTTGAGGGCAATACTACTATCGCTGGTTTGGGGTTGGAGGGTAATATTGCCGCCGGCGTTAATTTGACTTGTAATATTAATATCGGTAGCTGTCACATTTAGCTGACCCGATAGCGTAGAAGCCCCTAGAGTAATGCCATCCGTGTCGTTAATGATGGCCGTTCCACCCGTGAGGCTGACTGCACCTGTGAAGTTGTTGGCAGCATTATCCAAAGCAATGTCATGACCATTAGCATTCAAGTTAGTAGTGCCTGTGACACGGATTGCACCATTGCTAGTAATCCCCGGTGTGCCAAGTGCTGTTACCTGTAGATTTCCCGATAAATTAGAAGCTCCTAGAATAATGCCATCACTGTCATTGAGATTGGCAGTTCCACCCGTGAGGCTGACTGCATCCTGAAAGTTGTTAGCAGCATTATCTAAGCTGATGTCATTGCTACCAGCATCCAGAGTTGTAGTGCCACTGACAGTGAGGGAACCAGTAGAATTAATCCCACCCCCATTAGTCGTCAGCTTCAGGTTGCCAGTAATATCGGATGTCTCCAAAAACTTAATGCCACCCATATTCGTGAGGAACAAACCCCCGGAGTTGGTAGTTGCATTGAGCTGAGAAATCTCGGTAGAGAGAGGATTATCCATAGTCCCCACTGCTCCCGTGGTTTCTAATACCAATAACCCATTCATTCCCCCAATGGTAATATCGGGGTTACTCATGCCACTGGTAATTGCCCCTGTGCGAAGGGTTAAGGTTTTGTTATTAGCCAGGGTTAGTCCATTGTTGAAGCTGACTGCACCGCCATTGAGAGTCAAGTTGTAATTGTTGCCACTGAGGTCAATTGCTCCTATTGAGCCAATATTAATCTGACCTGTTCCCATGTCACGACCAATAGTGACGGTGCCAGAAGTAGACAGATTCTGCAACTCTAAGGTGGTGAGATTGAAAGCCCCTGTCATGTCATTGAGGGCAATAGTGCTGTTGTCTTTGGGTTGGAGGGCGATGTTGTTGTTGCCTGCGTTGATTTGACCTGTAATATCGATATCGCTCGCTGTCACTGTTAGGTTACCGTTAAAAGTAGAAGCCTCCAGAATAATTGAATCAATATTATTGAGAATGACATTATTACCACGGGTGACTTCCACCCTGTTGAAGTTGTGGCTATTGTCTAAGGTAATGTTGAACCTTTGTTCAGGATTGCTTCCTTCTGCATCTTTTCCGGCATTCAGGGTAGTAACACCCCTTACCCTCAGATTTTCCCCATCAGCGTCAGTAATCGTACCTTGAGCTGTGACAATCAGATTCTCAGCAATGTCTGTATCGGCGGTGGCTCCTAACTCAATGTTATTGATGTCATTGAGTCTCACGTTCCGAGCCTTGTCAATAGACACACGATTGAAGTTGTGGGCATTATCTAAAGTGATGTCGAACCTTTCT
>NZ_JADEWY010000150.1 GCF_015207375.1 Coleofasciculus sp. LEGE 07092
CTGCTCCCCCGCTCCCCCTTCAGCTAGGCTTCTTTATTTACCTCCCAGAAGGATAAACCGATAACGGGATTAAACTCGATATTCTTCAAAGGTTTTTGAGCAAAGGCGAATTCATTTTTCTGCAATAAGGGAACCAACGGAACATCTTGTGCAATTAGCTCTTGAATGTCAGCAAAAATTTCCTTGCGGGCTTTGGGGTCTTGTTCCTTACGTTCTGCTTCAATGAGTTGGTTCATTTTCTCACTGTAATAGAAGAACCCTTGGCTCTGACTTGCTCCTTCTTGGCAACCCGTTTCTGCTGAACCTTTAGTGCAACTGAAGAAAGGACTGATGTAGTTATCGGCATCACCAAAGTCGGGGAACCAAGCGACTAAATAGCTAGGATAAATTCCTTTGGGAACGTTGGAAAAGAGTGTCGTTGACTCGACGGGTTGTGGTTTAACTTGCATTAATCCATCGAGGTTCTGCGCAGCATATTCTTTCAGCAGAGTTACAATCTGCTGGCGTTCCGGGTTATCAGAGGCGTACCAGATTTCAAATTCAAAGGGTTTTTCTTTCGAGAATCCGGCTTTGGTGAGGAGTTCTTTCGTTTTTTCAATATTGCCGTCGCCGTAGGGTTCTTTGAATACGGGCTGATTGGTTTCAAAGGTGCTGGGAATAATACTGTATGCGGGTTCAGCTTGACCCCGATAAACGCGATCAATAATTAAGGAACGGTCAATCATTGACGCGATCGCTTGTCTGACTTCCACTTGGTCTAGGGGTTTCTGGTTTACATTCAACACCAGATAATCAAGGCGACTACTTGGCTTTTCTAGCACTTGATAGCCTTGGGCTTCAGCCTTTTGTTTCAGGCTAAGAATTTGATCGACATTCAAGTCTCGATAGGCAATGTCCACTGCTCCAGTGGTAAAGGAATTATACAAGTTAGCGGCACTGCTGAGAAACTGAAAATCAATGCCCTGATTGGGCGGTTTTTCTCCCCAATATTCGTCGAAAACATCGACTTTAACTAAGTTTGGATTGAAGGAGACTAGCTTGTATGGACCGGTTCCTACAAATTCATTGGGTTTAAATTTGCCTTCACCAATTTCATAGGCTTTGGGGGAAACCGCAGCCATTCCCGGAAATGCTAGCACGGAGGGGAAGGGAGCAAAGGGATTTTTGAGTTTAATGGTGAGTTCGTACTCTCCCGTCGCTTCTACTGATTCCATAACGTCAGATAGCAGTGCTGAGGGTTTCCCGCCATTTTCGCTAAATCGTTTCAGGGAAAACGCCATGGCTGCGGCGTTAAACGGTTCTCCATCATGAAAGGTAACTCCCTGACGCAGGGGGATGGTATAGTTTAAGCCGTCGTCACTAACTTCGGGGAGTTCGGTTGCCAGTTGTGGCTCAAGTTGATCGGTATCTCCGACGTAGGTGTAGAGGCGATCGCCTAGACTAGTGATAATATCGTTAATTGCCACTTCATATCCATCGGCGGGGTCGAGGGTTCGAGGTTTGTGGACGGAACCCACAGAAATGCGATCGCTACTGCTAACGTTAGTACCGGGATTGGAGGAACTCCCCGTTGATGTTGAAGTCTGGGGACTCCCACAGCTAATCACTAATAAGCAACAACAACAGAATAAACCGAGATATTGGACGAATTGCCACTTCTTACGAGACAGGCGAAACTTCATAACGCACAAATAAAGGTTTGAGATTGGGGGTGAGTCAAGGGTAATTATTTTTAGCTATTCATTCAAGCCACGAGCTAACCCGTGAATGATGAACTAAAAGCGGTAGTCTACTACCTAGAGGGTTAATTTGACAATGTAGTACTCGATCCACCCTGACAAAAATTCAGCGATCGCTTCCACTATAGAGCCACCTATATGGCTACTAGAGATAACTATTTCTATTAAATCTTTACAAATTTTAATAGAATGGAGTTGTTCACTGGTAAGTATTTATTCTCACTGTCATGGCAACTGCTCAATTCCCTTGGCTGACTGCGATAGTCCTGCTGCCCCTCGTCGCTTCCCTCGCCATCCCGATACTGCCCGATAAAGATGGCAAGTTTGTAAGGTGGTATGCCCTAGGCGTAGGTATCGCAGATTTTTTGTTGATGTGCAACGCCTTTTGGAAACATTACGACCCCAACAGCGCTACTTTGCAGCTTGTGGAAAACTATGCCTGGATGCCTCAGTTAGGTCTAAATTGGGCAGTTTCTGTTGACGGCTTGTCTATGCCCCTCGTACTTCTGGCAGGATTGGTGACAACCCTTTCTATTTTTGCGGCATGGCAAGTTGATTACAAGCCCCGCCTCTTTTATTTCTTGATGCTGGTGCTATATTCGGCACAGATAGGGGTATTCGTTGCCCAAGACTTGCTCCTATTGTTCATTATGTGGGAACTGGAGCTGGTTCCAGTCTACCTGCTCATTTCCATTTGGGGTGGACCGAAGCGTCGCTACGCCGCGACTAAATTTATTTTATATACTGCTGCGGCTTCTATATTTATTCTGGTTGCGGCGCTGGGAATGGCGTTTTACGGCGGCGGTACGATAACCTTCGATATGCTCGAACTTGGCATGAAGGATTACCCCTTGGCTCTAGAGCTACTTCTGTATGCAGGCTTACTGATTGCCTTTGGTGTAAAGCTGGCGGTTTTTCCAATGCACACTTGGTTGCCAGACGCACACGGTGAAGCCTCTGCTCCTGTGTCGATGATTCTGGCAGGCGTACTCCTGAAGATGGGGGGATACGGATTAATTCGCGTAAATATGGAGATGCTTTCCGATGCTCACATTTATTTTGCACCGATTCTAGCAATTGTGGGTATTGTTAACATTGTCTACGGCGCATTTACTTCCTTTGCCCAGATGAATATGAAGCGCCGCCTCGCTTATTCATCAGTTTCCCACATGGGGTTTGTCCTATTGGGGATTGCATCCTTTACTGACTTGGGCATTAGCGGGGCAGTATTGCAGATGATTTCCCACGGTTTAATTGCAGCGGTGCTGTTCTTCCTTACTGGTGTCACCTACGATCGCACTCATACGCTGATGATGGATGAGATGGGTGGTATTGGTCAAGTAATGCCCAAAGTGTTTGCCCTGTTTACGGCAGGTGCAATGGCATCACTAGCTCTTCCTGGTATGAGTGGCTTTATCAGCGAACTTGAAGTCTTCATCGGCGTAACAACCAGCGACATCTACAGCTCAACCTTCCGCACGGTGACAGTATTTCTCGCCGCTGTGGGACTTATTCTCACCCCAATCTATCTACTTTCGATGCTGCGAGAAGTGTTTTACAACTCTGGTGCTGCACCGATATGTGACGTTGATGGCAGATTGCAGAATCAAGAAAATCAGGAAGCGGTTTGCTTTGGTACAAACTGCGTTCTACCTGGTCAAGCTAACTATAATGATGCCAGTCCCCGTGAAGTGTTTATCGCTGCCTCTTTTCTGGTACTGATTATCGGTATTGGGTTCTATCCTAAAGTAGTACAACAGGTGTACGACGTGAAGACGGTTGCGGTGAACGCTCAAGTCCGTCAATCGTATACTCAAATCGCGCAATCCAATCCCCAAATCTATGCCAAAGGATTCTTGTTTACTCGGATTGCCGAACCTGAAGTAGCATCGGTTATGGGAATCCTAAAATAATTTCGCTAACGCAAGAGCTATTGCTCCGGAAACATCCCAATGTCAGAAAAGATATGCCCCAGGCTTCTAACCTGGGGCGATTAACTTTAACTCGTTAGGACGGGCTTATCCGCTCATCCCACAAGAGTTACAAGTAGGTATCTTGGTGATAAATAAAGTTTAGGTAAATTTTTCGGAGCAGAAAAAAGGGAAACTATAAAAGATGACCGTTATATCTTCACGACAAAAACTGCATCAGTTGCTACAGCGCCCAGAAATTATTGTCATTCCAGGTGTATACGACTGTTTAGGAGCCAAACTCGTTGAACAACTAGGCTTTGAAGTCGTGGCAACTAGTGGCTTTGGCATTGCCGCGTCTACACTCGGTTTGCCAGACTTTGGGTTTCTCACGGCAACGGAAATGCTCTCTAGTGGAGGGCGAATTGCTGAGTCGGTGAGTATTCCTCTAATTGCCGATATGGACACGGGTTATGGCAATACTTTAAACGTGATGCGCACTGTAAAAGACGCCGTGCAGTTGGGAATTGCTGGGGTAATATTAGAAGACCAAGAGTGGCCCAAAAAATGCGGTCACTTTGAAGGCAAGCGCGTTATCCCAATGGCAGAACATATCGGGAAAATTCAGGCAGCAGTTCAAGCGCGGGGTGATACCGGTTTGGTGATTATTGCTCGCACCGATGCCCGTGCGCCCCTGGGTTTAGAGGAGGCTTTGCGTCGGGGTTGCGCTTACGTTGATGCTGGGGCAGATGTGCTGTTTGTGGAAGCGCCCCAGTCAGTTGAAGAATTGAAAGCGATCGCATCTGCCTTCCCAAACGTGCCATTAGTCGCCAATATAGTAGAAGGGGGCAAAACTCCCCAACTTTCCGCTTCTGAGTTACAACAGATTGGTTTTAAAATTGTATTTTTTCCACTTTCTGGTCTGTTAGCAGCAACTCATATCCTAACGGCTTGCTGGCGTTACTTAAAAGAACAGGGAACTACATCTGGGTTTGAGAATGTAGTTAGCTTCCAAGATTTTCAACAACTCATTGGTGCTCCTCACTATCGCCAAATAGAGCAGCAATTTTCTGGGTATGGGGATACCTCAATTGCTGAGAATACTCAGAAGTAGCAGAGTAATATCTGAGATGACAAAAAAGCCGCGTTCCCCGTCCCCTTGGGTCATTACTAAACCTGCTAAGGTAAGATTAGCCATTCTCTTGTTACTGCTCATCAGCTTTGGCGTATGGGCAGGGTTAGTCTTCTCTGAGCCAACGACTCCAGAACAGGCGGCGGATCGAGCCAAGCTTCTAGAAAGGGTTTATCGCGGGGGGAACTATATCGAAGCTGGCATTTGGGGAATCATCTCCCTCGGATTTGCATTCCGGTTTATTCGTTGCTCTCGAACCGAGAAATTTCAGGCAGCCGTTGCTGTGGTAACATTTTTGCTATTTGGGATATCAGATCTGGTTGAAGTGCAGACAGGAGCTTGGTGGCATCCTTGGTGGTTATTAGTGTGGAAAAGCCTCTGTGTCTTATCCATGATTAGTTTACTAATCGCTTACCACCTCAAAGGATTAGCGGATTAGGGGGTACACTGAGGCATTTAGTCCGACTGATGGCGATTAATGGTTCTCTGCCACTCTGGGTGCTTTTGTTCTACTATTTTGTATTTTGACCGTCACCGTCCCGGTTCAGGTCACGATTGTTGAGAGATTAGCAGGAGGTAAGGAGATGGTAAGTTCGATTCAAGAGTTTGATGTCAAGGATTTTGTTAAAGTTCGCAGTTCCCTAGATAGTCAACAAAGTTTTTTAACTTGGTCGGGTTCAATTTATGCTTTTATTCCCGGTGAGCGTCGAACGAAACTTTTTAATATGGTCGGTATGAGTGTAAGTCGCTGCATTCCTGCTGATGATAAGAGTTGGAATTTTACCTCAAGAGAATTGACGTATTATCTTGACCCGGATACGGGGGAGATATTGCACAAATGGGAGAATCCTTGGACAGGGGAAACCTTAACGGTGATTCACGTTGCCAACAATCCGGTGCAAGGTCATTTAAAAGGCACCTTTCCCGCGCAAGTGGATAGTGATGTTACAACTTTTTGGTTTGATTTATTTCCAACCTACCCAAATCCTTTAGCTGAAAATGCTAAATTTGCTGATTACAGTCCGCAAAAAACTTATCAAGCGGCTGAGTTATTTAAACTAACTGTTCCGACTGAGGATTTGCAAAATCCAGAACTTAATTCTGTGACTAAACTTTTCTTGAGTTGGGACAGAATTGGTCCGTGGGTTCCCTGGATGAAAATGGGAAACAGACCCGGTCAGTTAATTTACAGCGGTCGTGGGGGTAAAATTAGCGGTTTTAATGACTTGTCTCAATTACTTCAGGATGAGATTAATACTCGCGTTCCGGTTTATAAAAATGCACCAAAACCACCCTTAGATGAAGATGCAGATATGACCTCTTGGACGTATTTTCAAAAGCATTTTGAGGCGTATTTGGCGGGAGAGCGATTTCCAATTCCGGAAGAGGGAGAATAAGGTATTATCAAAAAAACAAGTCATCTAAAATGTCTATTATCCGATCTCCCACTCCACTACAAAGGAAAGAGTTAACCTAACGCTATGAGTCAATCTACATCTGCTGAAAGCAACAATAAAGACGTTCAGGGAATTACGAAGATTTCTGTACAGGGTTTTAAATCTCTCTATGATGAGTGCAGTATTGAAATCCGTCCGTTAACCATTTTGGCGGGTGCGAATAGTTCTGGGAAATCAAGCATTATGCAGCCCTTGTTGCTGATGAAGCAAACCCTGGAAGCCCCTTATGATCCAGGTGCGTTGTTACTGAATGGCCCGAATGTACGATTTACTTCTAATGAGCAAATATTTTCTCAATTTAATTCAAAAGAAAAAATTGACATAATTTTAATTGAAATCGAAGTTAGTAAATTCAAATGTCTTACACAAAAATTTAAAAAAACTTCTCAATTTAAATTGAAACCTTTTGAAGTTAAACATAGAGAAAATAACAGAGAAAATACTTTCTGGGTTGACATAAACTTTCATGAAATAATCCAATAAAAATTGGATTATTATAAAGATATTAACCCTGATTTGTTTGATTATATTAAAAAAGGTACAGGAGACATATTGGATAATTTAAAATGGAGTATTGATATTGAACGTTGCTTTCTTGATTTAAATTGTAAATCTAAAATTCCCTTTGACCCTGGAACTCCCAGATTAATTTTAAATGAAATTGATGCTGGAATTCCATTAATAGACATCCACTTATATGATAGTCATTTGCACACAAATTTATTTAAAAATCATATTCGCAAATTGATTCATATTCCGGGACTAAGAGGTAATCCTGAACGAACTTATCCAACTACAGCTATTGGTAGCGAATTTTCTGGTACTTTTGATAATTACGTTGCCAGTATTATTAATCATTGGCAGGAAAATGAGGATGCCCGACTCAGAAAATTAAGCAGTACTCTGGGAATTCTTGGCTTATCATCCAAAGTTGAAGCCAAGCAAGTTAATGATGTACAAATTGAATTACGTGTAGGTCGCTTGCCTAGTAGCGGTGAGGCAAATGATATGGTAAGTATTGCTGATGTAGGTATTGGTGTCTCTCAAGTTTTGCCAGTACTAGTTGCCCTTCTGGTAGCAGAACCAGGACAATTAGTTTACATAGAACAACCCGAACTTCACCTTCATCCTCGTGCTCAAGCTGCTTTAGCAGATATATTAGCAGATGCAGCAAAGCCGGGTGTGCGTGTCGTTGTCGAAACTCATAGTGAATTGCTACTTTTAGCTATTCAATCCCTAGTTGCAGAGAGTAAACTATCGCCAGACTTGGTAAAACTTCACTGGTTTACACGGGGAGACGATGGCATGACAAAAGTGAGCAGTGCTGATTTAGATGAGGCTGGTGCTTTTGGAGATTGGCCCGAAGATTTTGGAGATGTATCCCTAAAACTAGAAAGTCGCTACATAGAGGCGGCTGAATCTCGTTTATGGGAACGTTCCCATGGCGGCTAAAGTTGTTTCTAAGCAACTGGTAATTGATGCGTCAGTTGCTCGTTCGGCTGGTGGGAAGGATGCCAAGGCTCCAACATCAATAAACTGCACTAAGTTTCTGGAAGCTGTTTTAGATATCTGTCATAAGGTTGTGATGACTCCAGATATCAAAGAAGAGTGGAACAAGCATCAATCAGTATTTGCTCTTGGATGGCGTCGTCGGATGGTCGCTAAACGGAAGTTTGTATTTTTAGATGTTCCAATTGATAACGAGTTATGGAATAGCATCGACCAAATTGCAGGTACTGACAAACAACGTGCAGAAATGTTTAAAGATTTGCGGTTACTTGAAGCAGCAATGGCAACCGATAAAACTGTAATATCACTGGATGATAATACGGCAAGGAGGTTTTTTAGTAAGGCGGCTCTTCAAGTTGATGAACTGAAAGAGATTGTGTGGGTGAATCCAGATAAAGTGAAAAACAAGAAACCAATTGAATGGTTACAAAACGGTGCGAATCCAGAACCTAAACGCTTACTAGGAACGTGGTGCGATCGCTAATTCTTAGCAACGCCTACAACTGGCTATTTCCTGCTAGTTGCATAAAATTATGTTACATTAAGAGGGTTGTCTAAAAATCGCACATCCAGGATTTCGGGTGTTTCCACGCGGGAAATGCACCTGGATGGAGGATAAACCCGAATAAGGAGTTTAAATAATTATGCCAGTTGTCTCTTTAGCTCAAATGATGGAGGCAGGGGTTCACTTTGGTCATCAGACCCGTCGGTGGAACCCTAAGATGGATCAGTATATCTACACCTCTCGGAATGGTGTTCATATCATTGATTTGGTGCAGACAGCCAAGTTAATGGAAGAAGCCTATAACTATATGCGCACGGCATCCGAGCAGGGTAAAAAGGTTCTGTTTGTCGGCACCAAGCGGCAAGCGGCTGGAATTATTGCCCAAGAAGCCAGCCGTTGCGGTGCTTACTACGTCAACCAACGCTGGTTGGGTGGTATGCTCACCAACTGGGAAACCATTAAAACTCGCGTCGAGCGTTTGAAGGAGCTGGAACGCCGAGATTCTAGCGGAGGGCTCGATTTACTGCCGAAAAAAGAAGCTGCCGTATTACGTCGGGAACTGAGCAAGCTTCAAAAGTACCTGGGCGGTATCAAACTAATGCGGAAAGTCCCTGATATCGTGGTGATTATAGACCAGCGCCGCGAGTATAACGCGATTCTAGAATGCGAAAAATTGGCGATTCCAATCGTCTCCATGCTGGATACCAACTGTGACCCTGATGTGGTAGACATTCCCATCCCAGCCAACGACGATGCCATTCGGTCGATTAAGCTAATGATAGGCAAATTAGCAGATGCAATATACGAAGGACGTCACGGTCAACTCGAGTCCGAAGAAGAAGACTACTACGAAGAGTTTGAAGGCGAACTAGACGAGATGGAAGAAGAAGAAGCGTTTGAAGCCGAAGAAGACAAGAGCAGCGAAGAAGACAAGAGTAGCGAAGAAGTCAAGAGTAGCGAAGAAGTCAAGAGTAGCGAAGAAGTCAAGAGCAGCGAAGAAGTCAAGAGTAGCGAAGAAGTCAAGAGTAGCGAAGAAGTCAAGAGCAGCGAAGAAGTTAAGAGCAGCGAAGAAGTTAAGAGCAGCGAAGAAGTCAAGAGCAGCGAAGAAGTCAAGAGCAGCGAAGAAGAATAATTAACGTGTAATTATGGGTTCGTAGAGAAGGAACAAAAGGAAGATGGCAGAAATATCAGCAAAACTCGTTAAAGAGTTACGGGAAGCAACCGGCGCTGGCATGATGGACTGCAAAAAGGCTCTCTTAGAAAATGGAGGGGACAAAGACAAAGCTAAAGAATGGCTGCGTCAAAAAGGTCTGGCTTCGGCAGAGAAAAAAGCCGGTCGTGTGGCGGCTGAAGGAATTGTGGGTAGCTACATCCACACGGGCGGTCGAGTTGGCGTGTTGGTTGAAGTCAACTGCGAAACAGATTTCGTTGCCCGTCGCGAGGAGTTCCAAGGCTTAGTCAAGGACATTGCCATGCAAGTTGCAGCTTGCCCTAATGTCGAATACGTCAAGGTTGAGGATATCCCTTCGGAAATTGCCCAAAAAGAAAAAGACATCGAAATGGGTCGGGATGACTTGGCGAAGAAGCCAGACAACATCAAAGAGAAAATCGTTCAGGGTCGGATCGAAAAGCGCCTGAAAGAATTATCATTGATGGATCAACCCTACATCCGCGATCAAAGCATTACAGTCGAAGAGTTGGTGAAGCAGACCGTTGCCCTGTTAGGTGAAAATATCCAAGTGCGTCGCTTTACCCGTTACGTTCTTGGTGAGGGCATTGAGAAAAATAAACTGACAACTTGAGCTGATGCTAGAAAGAAAAGATAGGTCATCCCGTTGGGGTGACCTATCTTTTCAGAGTTATAAGGGAGTGGGGTGATGAGGTGATGGGGAGAGGAGAGAGGAGAGAGGAGAGAGGAGTAACACCTTAAAAATCTCCTTGTCCCTACCCACGTTTCACAATTCGTTTAGGCTCACTATATAATGCAGGTTTTCTAATCATGACAGAAACAGCAACTCGCATCGAACTCCCTCCCGCATTTCCCGACCATACTCAACTGCCAGAATCCGATGGTACTTTTGTGAAAAATTTTCAAGAGCATCCCCAAAGCATTATTTTGACAGATTCCATCGGTTCGATTTTGCAGCAACGACATCCCGATGGTTACTACGCCATTGGACAAGATTGTGGTATCTATTGGCGGGAAACTGACCCCCCAGAAAAAGGAGCAGAAGCCCCAGATTGGTTCTATGTTGCCAATGTTCCCCCTCTGGTGAATGGGGAAATTCGACGCTCCTATGTGCTGTGGCGGGAATTTATGGCACCCTTGATTGCTTTGGAGTTTGCCAGTGGCGATGGTCAAGAGGAACGAGATGCAACTCCTTTGTCCGTTACGGCTGAGGGCAAAACCACTAAACCGGGGAAATTTTGGGTGTACGAGCAGATTATTCGTATCCCTTACTACGGCATTTATGAAATCAAAAATGGCAAGTTAGAAGTTTATCACCTGAAAGATTTTTCTTATCAAAAATTAGAACCGAATCAGAGAGGTCACTACCCTATACCGCCATTAGGTGTGGAATTAGGACTCTGGCAAGGTAGTTATCAAAATCAAACTCAACTGTGGTTACGTTGGTGGGATAGGGAAGGTAATCTCTTGTTAATCGGTGAGGAACGAGCTGAACAAGAACGTCAAAGAGCCGAACAAGAACGTCAACGAGCTGAACAAGCTGAACAAAAAGCTGCAAGATTGGCAGAACGGTTAAGGGAAATGGGCATTGACCCTGAAACAGAATAAATTAGGCAGCAGAAAGTTTTTGACCAGCTCTTTGTCATGCAGGGAAGCCGGGGAGAGGGGAGCTAGTGCAAATATCCTGTCTTTACAGAGGGAATTTTGAATTGCCTGGTCAGTCGCTATCCTGTAATAGGGACGTATTATCAATGCTCCCAATGGGCAGTTATTTGAAGACTATGGTCAGAGCAGTTGAGCGAATTGAGCAGGATTTGGTGGCGTTAGAAGAAGCCATAACCCTTGTGGAAAAAGACTTCCACAACGTTTACTTCAACTACCTGACGTTGCTGGGGCAAATTGTACGGCGGCAGCTAATGCTGGTAAGTTATCAGGTTTGTACTCAAGGTTATCCCGAAGCGTTTTTAAGTTTGTCGTTTAATCAGCGACAACAGCTACAGCAAACACTAAAACAGTTAGGAAAGAAAGCTGAAGCCCAGTTGCTCTCGTCTCTGGAGCCATCTACCAATTCATCGGCAACCCCTGAGGAAGAACCATCAGAACCCACGTCCGAGCCATCGTTATTCATCAGCGAATCTCTACAGCCAACTCCTCAAGAAACCTCTCAAAGTCCGGAGTTAGTCAAGAATGAGGTGACTATGCCCAGGGAACTGTTAGAGTGGCAGGAAAATCTAGAGGATGCGATCGCTCAAACTCTGCAAGAGATTTCCGTCGAAACCAACCACACCCTGCAACAAGAAGGTATTATACCAGACAAATTACCAGCAACAGCCTTAGAAGCCGTCACAAAAGCGGGCAGTTCAGGGGAAACATCGACTGGAGCCGCGAATCTTTTAAACTTGTTGATAGAAACCAAAAACGAGGATGATGCAGAAGACTCGACCCTCACGCGGATTGTTGCCATTAACCTGCGCCTTTCAGAGATAGAGTTTGCTGAATCTGCTTTAACGGCTGGACGCAATCAAATTCGCACCTTTGTAGCCAAAGTCAGCAAACTTGCACGAGAGCATCGCAAAATAAAGCGAGAGCGGGCTGTTGCTCAAGCAGAAGCGGCATGGCGTTCTAGTTGGTTTGAGGATTAGTCATTGGTCATTAGTTGTTCATTTTACGAAAGACAAGTGACAAAGAACAACTTCTGTAGCTAGAGGGGAAAGTTGTGGGTACAGAATTACCAGATTGGGTGCGGTTGCAAAAAGCCCTTTCAGTCGAAGCTGAAAAGGGCTTTACAAATTTAGTAGGCAACCAGTACCAATTCAGCGAGTTTCTCTGCCTCAGTTTTGGCAAAACGCCTAATGCTCTCATTCCTGTAGAACGACGCCAGTGGCAGACAATTTCCGATGAGTTTGTCCGTTATCCTCAAATGAGCTTAGAGGAACGCCAACATCTGGTAGCAGAAACTCGGCGGTTTCTGTATCAGATTGCCTCAGATATTGAACGCCGCTTGGTTGAAAGTACAATTCCCGCCGAACTGCCGACTAAAGTCCAATCTCCCCGCACGACGCCTCTTGTGCCATCCAAACTTGAGTCAAAGACTAATCTCGACTTACCCCTATCGGAGTTACCAGAAGTCGGTGTCAGAAAAAGCGGCTATTTAGCTCGTTTGGGACTGCACACCGTCCGAGATATCCTCTACTATTACCCCCGCGACCATATTGATTATGCTCGTCAGGTGAATATTTCAAATTTAGTAGAAGGTGAAACGGTAACAGTGGTGGGTACGGTGAAGCGCTGTAACTGTTTTACCAGTCCCCGTAATAAGAAATTAACGATTTTTGAGGTATTGGTCAAAGATACGACAGGTCAACTCAAGCTCAACCGTTTTTTTGCAGGCACTCGCTATAGTAATCGCGGTTGGCAGGAACAACAAAAGCGGCGCTATCCGGCGGGGGTAGTGGTGGCGGCGTCAGGGTTGGTGAAGAAGAATAAGTATGGAATAACTTTGGACAATCCGGAACTGGAAGTGTTAGACCATCCGGGCGGTAGCATTGACTCGATTAAAATCGGTCGCGTTGTGCCAGTATATCCCTTAACGGAGGGAGTGCCAGCGGACTTACTGAGACAGGCGGTGATTGCAGCACTGCCCTTTGCATCCCAACTTAAAGACCCATTACCGAAGGGGTTGCGACAGCAGTATGGGTTAATAGGAGTGAATGAAGCGATCGCCAATATTCATTTTCCCACGGATAGCGACACTCTAACGGCTGCCCGACGGCGATTGGTGTTTGATGAGTTTTTCTATTTACAGTTAGGATTTCTCCAGCGCCGTCAGATGCAACGGCAAACCCAGTCTAGTGCAGTTCTGGCACCTACAGGTAAGCTGATCGCCCAATTCCATCAACTCCTACCCTTTCAATTTACGGCGGCTCAACAACGAGTCGTCAACGATATTCTCAACGATTTGCAAAAAACCACGCCGATGAATCGGTTGGTACAGGGGGATGTAGGTTCGGGGAAAACCGTGGTTGGGGTGGTTGCTATTCTCGCCGCTATTCAATCGGGGTATCAGGCGGCGCTAATGGCACCCACAGAAGTATTGGCAGAACAGCATTATCGCAAGTTAGTGGGTTGGTTTAACCTACTGCATTTACCTGTGGAACTGCTGACGGGTTCTGTCGGAGTGAAAAAACGCCGGGAAATTCACTCGCAATTGGAAACGGGGGAATTACCGCTGTTGGTGGGGACTCACGCTTTAATTCAAGACCAAGTAAATTTTAATCGATTGGGGTTGGTGGTAATAGATGAACAGCATCGATTTGGCGTGCAGCAACGGGCACGGTTGCAGCAAAAGGGGCAGTCGCCTCACGTCCTGACGATGACAGCAACCCCCATTCCCCGGACGCTGGCGCTGACGCTGCATGGGGATTTAGATGTGAGTCAGATTGACGAATTGCCGCCAGGACGCCAAACAATTCACACGAGTGTATTAACGGGGAAGCAACGCAACCAAGCTTATGATTTAATTCGCCGGGAAATCGCCCAAGGGCGTCAGACTTATATTGTATTGCCTTTAATTGAAGAATCGGAAAAATTAGATGTGCGATCGGCAGTTGAGGAACATCAGCGATTATCTGAGAGTATTTTCCCAGAGTTTCAAGTGGGATTGCTGCACGGGCGGATGAATTCGGCAGAAAAGGATGAGGCCCTGAATGCATTTCGGGATAATCAGACGCAAATTATCGTTTCGACAACGGTAATTGAGGTGGGGGTAGATGTGCCGAATGCTACGGTGATGATGATTGAAAATGCGGAACGGTTTGGGTTTGTCTCTTATANACAGCT
>NZ_JADEWY010000151.1 GCF_015207375.1 Coleofasciculus sp. LEGE 07092
GCGGGGGAGCTGGGGAACAAGGAAAGGGAGAATTTCCCCAATCGCCAATCACCAATCGCCAATCCCCACTCTTTTGGATTCCACTGTCTCTAGAAGCTTACCGACCTGCCATTGAAGCTGCAATCCGGCAATATGGTCTGCGGGCAACCCTTGTTACGAGTCACACACAGGATGTGTTGGCGGCTGCTGATTTAGCGATTACCAAGTCTGGTACGGTGAACTTGGAATTGGCGCTTTTGAATGTTCCCCAGGTGGTTTTTTACCGGGTTAGTCCTTTGACTTACTGGATAGGTCGCCTTTTAAAATTTTCCATTCCTTTTATGTCGCCACCTAATCTCGTTGTAATGCGCTCGATTGTGCCGGAGTTGTTGCAAGATCAAGCCACACCAGAAAACCTTGTCAAGGAAGCTCTAGAACTTCTCCTCGATCCCCAAAAACGTCAAGAAACCCTAACAAATTATCAGGAAATGCGTCAGTTGCTAGGGGATGTTGGCGTATGCGATCGCGCTGCTAGGGAAATTCTTTTGCATAGCGACAGGCAGAGTGTTTAGGTTATATTAGTCAGGCTTCACTACTTCAAAATCTGACTCTTCTAAAGACAGCAGTAAAGGTTGGTCGCTATCCTTGAGAGGATTGTCCTCCAATTTAACGATCCAACGCCCTGACGGTTCCTGCGCTTGGAGATATCCCTGAAGACCCGCAGCATAGGCAGGGTAGATAACTCGAATTAACATTCCGACTTTGAACATTTAAGGAAAATAGATATGTTATTTTTCTTGTGAAACTCATCCTCCTTAATCATTTCTTAACTTATCCTCTACCATTTTTTGGTTAAATCTAGGTTAATTATCGGCTAAAATTGGCAAAACGCTAAGAACCCGTTTACCAGGAAGTCACTCTGTCTAATTCAGATCGGCTCGATCAGCACAACTTTCTGTACCCTCGGGGTGGTTATCGAGGAGAATGTGTGCCTGAATATCTAGCTTTTAATGCCAGTTTGCAAGAATTGGCTCAGATCTACACTGCTCACGTCGCGGGTAAAACGTGGACTGATGTTATGCTGTAGCTGGCTGCTTACAGGGTAGAGACAGCAGGGTAGTGTAGACACAAAGAAAGGAAATGCGATCGCAAAAAAGCATTCCCTCCTTTTTCTACTCCAACCAGGTCTTAGGTTTTCGGCTTAAACGTCGAAGCCACATACAATCCTTTTAACTGGATCTCATCAACAGCAGCAGGAGCGTCAGTCAATAAACAGCGTGCCTGCTGTGTTTTCGGGAATCCCATCACCTCCCGAATCGACTCTTCTTCTGCTAATAGCATGACCAATCGGTCTAGCCCATAGGCAATACCACCGTGAGGCGGTGCGCCATATTCAAATGCCTCCAACAAGAAACCAAATTTGTTGTAAGCCTCTTCTGGAGATAAGCCGATCGCTTCAAAGACTCGCTGCTGAATATCGGACTGATAAATTCGCCTGCTGCCGCCGCCCACTTCAAACCCGTTATAAACTAAATCGTAGGCTTGCGCCCGTGCAGTTTTTAAGTCATCTAAGTCATCGGGGTGAGGTGCAGTAAACGGGTGATGCATTGCCTCTAAGCGCTTCTCGTCAGCATTCCATTCAAACATCGGGTAATCGGTTACCCAGAGTAAGTTAATCATCTTGGAGTCAATCAACCCCAATTCACGCCCCATGAATTGCCGCAAGCGGTCGAGGGTTTTATTCACAATGTCAGCAGCGCCAGCACCAAATAGAATCAGATGACCGGGTTTAGCGTCAGTCAGCTCTAAGAGTTTTTGCTTTTGGGAATCGGTTAAGTTCTCTTTAATGGGTCCAATGGTATCAAGTTCACCCCCATCCCGTACCCGAATATAAGCCAGACCTTTTGCACCCGCTTCGGTAGCTTCTCTAAATAAATCGCCACCGGGCTTAATCCGCACATTGGAAATTGCATCGTTACCGCCAGGAATAGCCAAAACTTTGACAATGCCGCCCGATGCGATCGCTCCTGAAAACACCTTAAAACCGCAATCTTTCAGCAAATCCGAAACATCGACCAATTCTAAGCCATACCGGGTATCCGGTTTGTCACTCCCGTAACGTTCCATGGCTTCAGCATAGGTTAGACGTAGAAACGGACGCGACAATTCAACACCTTTAACCCTTTTAAAGATGTGGCAAACCAACTCTTCATTGAGCTGGATAATTTCTTCCTGGGACATGAAACTCATTTCCATGTCCAACTGGGTAAATTCAGGTTGTCGGTCAGCTCTAAGATCTTCATCCCGGAAGCAATGGGCAATCTGATAGTAACGGTCAAAGCCTGCCACCATCAACAACTGCTTAAACAACTGGGGCGACTGCGGTAGTGCGTACCACTCTCCCGGATTAACGCGGGACGGCACTAGATAGTCTCTGGCACCTTCCGGGGTAGAGCGAGTTAGCACTGGGGTTTCGACTTCAATAAAGTTTTTCTCGTCTTCTAAGAAGCGGCGAATGGCTTTAATGACTTGATGGCGCAGTTCCAGGTTTTGGCGCATACGCTCGCGCCTTAAATCTAAATACCGATATTTCAGCCGCAACTCTTCCCGTACAGATTCGGTGTCAGCGGTGGACACTTGAAAAGGCAACTGCTTGCGGACGCTGTTGAGCAGTTCAATGTTGTCTGCATAAACTTCTATTTTACCCGTTGGCAGTTTGGGATTGAGGGAGTCTTCGGGACGCTGGGTTACGCGACCTGTAATCTGAACGACATATTCATTGCGCAACGTTTCCGCATCCTGATAGGACTCGGGGGTGCGCTGGGGGTCGCTGACAATTTGCACAATACCTGTGCGATCGCGCAAATCTAAAAATATCACCCCTCCGTGGTCGCGTCGCCGATCTACCCAACCGCAGAGGGTAACGGTTTCACCAACATGGTTGCTTCTCAATTCGCCGCAATAATAAGTTCGCATAGTCGATGAAGAAATACGTGCTGTGATAGGGGGGGTGGAAATCCAAGGTAACAAACCCTGAAAGCTTTGCCCATTATCCTGTATTCGGTGGCAATTCTGTCAGAGCTTACCTTGATTGAGCGTTTTGTCTTGTACCCTTTAAATTAACGTTTCACCAAGGGTCACGAAAATCCGACAACCGCTTTTGAATAAAAAGATTTCCTTTCCTTCTAACCCCTATCTGGCTCGGGGTTTAGCCGATAAATATTCCAGAAATGCAGCAAGTTTTGAGGAAACTCTCTCTGTGGGAGGGCGATTTCAAGTTGTTTACTCTGATAGATCTTGAAATTGAAACAGGTTTACTTGCTTTTGGAGAGAAAGAATGTCCTCAAGTCAAAAATTTGGTGTATCTCCAGCCCGTTCTGAAGATACTCAAAATGTTGCACAAGCGTTTGAAGCGTTGGGTACTGATGAAAAACTAGCCTTGCTTTACTACGTCTATGAAAAAATGGGGGGTTCCATTACGCCAGCCGCTCCTACTGCTGCTGATCCAGAAATTGCTCCCCGCTTACTGGGAAACTTTTTTGAGATATCCGGCGATGAGCAATTAGCGGTGATGCGAGGGATTGTTAATCGCGACGACACCGAACTCTCTCGGGCTTACGGCGCACTCAGCGAAAATAACCAGCTCATGGTTTGGTACGCTTGGGCTAAAGGTATGGGTGATAGTGTGGTCGATATGCCGGCGGACTACAAAGCCAGCAAAGCCCTTAAGGACGTTCTCTCTCAAATTGAAAAATTGGATTTTGAGGGGCAAATTTCCATGCTGCGCCAGGTTGCTGGAAACATGGGTTACAGTGAAATCCAGCCTATTCCTACCCAGAAAGAAACGGGTAAAACGCCTAGTTTATAGGTCTGCGAACTCTGCCCTGAGGCTGAAAAAACAGTTCGAGTCATTGTTGAATTCAGCATTACCCCCTACAACCAAGGTCTGGCTTTACAGCAGGTAGCTCTCTGAATTGGATGTCATTGTTGAAAGAGGATACCCTGGATTTGAGTACCCTCCCACAAAAGTCCGCGATAACTTTCAGTTGTGAGATTGAGTCAGATACCCAGATAATTAATTGATCTGATGGTTCTGACGCCATTTGAGCATCTCATAAATTGAAGTTATGGACTTCTTGAGGATTTGACAATGACCATTAATACAGCCAAGCTGGAGAGCATTCTCCAAAATTTTGTGACTGGCACCAGTGAGGTTCAGGGAGCTGCCCTCGTTTCTCCTGACGGACTGCCTTTAGCCTCGAGCTTACCCAGCGAGATGGACGAGGAACGAGTATCTGCTATGTCTGCTGCCATGCTTTCCTTGGGGGAGCGTATTGGCTCTGAACTGTCTAGGGGCTTTTTAGACCGTATCTATGTCGAAGGTGAGCAAGGTTACGGTATACTCACAAACTGCGGTGAGTACGCAGTGCTATTGGTCTTAGCCAGCAAAGCCGCTAAACAAGGGGTGTTGCTGTTGGAAATTAAGCGGGTGATTCCAGAATTGAAATCAGCCCTTGATCCGATCCGGAAAATATCAGGAGCCTATGATGAATCATCTCAGGTTGATGAATAATTCATTGAGTCAGTTCAACGTGTTTTGATGAGCAAGAATTGGCTGAGGGGTGGCGATCTGCAAGAAAGCAGCCTATCCTACCTGTAATACAGTTAATACAGTAGTCTGGCAGCAAGGAGACGTCAGGATAGCCATATAATCCTGTCTCAAGTTTATGTTGCCAGTACAGGGTAGGCAATATTACTATATAATATAAAAATATTTATTATTCATATAAGAAGCGTTACAAAAAGTTGATTATTCTTTAATTACACTCTGAGAATTAAGACAATAGTAATACGTGCCTATTTTGGGCGATTTTTTAGAAATCAGTGAAAAAGTAATGGCAATTACAAGTAGCTTGTCAGAGTTTTCTCTACCAGAGCTGTTTCAATTCCTAGATCATGGCAGTAAAACAGGGTTGCTTACCCTCCGATTTCAGACGGATAACCATCAAGAGAAACGGGTGCGTCACGTCTTGTTGCACCAAGGTAGAATTGTAGCCGTCACGAATCGTCTAGATCACCAATGCTTGTTGGCGATGATTGTGCAGCGGGGCTGGATTAGCCCTGAAGTTCTGCGTGAGCAAGTGAATCGTTGTCCGGCGAATATCCCGATTGGTTTGTACTTGAAGACTCAGGGCTTTTTGCAACCCGAGCAACTCAGGCTTTTATTTCACGCTCAGGTGCTGCGACAAGTTTGCGGCTTGTTCAGGCTCAAAGACGCTCGGTTTAAATTTGACTCTAAAGCCACGCTGCCTACTACTGAAATGACGGGTTTGAGCCTCAGTGCGACAGAAGCGACGTTGATGGGTTTGCGGGTGTTGAGGGACTGGATGCTATTGGCAGATAAATTGCCTGAGCCTACCTCAGCCCTATCGCGTGTAGTACTTGGCAAGCGTCACTTACGATTAGATTCTCTAGAAGGTCAAGTTTGGCAACTAGCCAATGGGTCGGTTAACCTGAATGCCATGGCAACTCAGCTCAAACAATCTGTGGAAATTATTCAGCAAACAGCCTTTCGGTTGATCAGTGTTGGTTTAGTGGCAGAAGTACCTACTCTCGTGGCGTCTCGCTCAAAAGGTTTGCCAGAAGATGTACTAGAACCTGTTGCCATTAGCGGAAATCGTGGCAGTAAGGACAGTAAGGAAAGTAAGGAGAGTAAGGACAGTAATGTGTCGGATATCAACCCGTCGTTTATGCAAAACTTGCTAGGTTTCCTGAGGAGCAGCAAGTAAGCGTGGAAATTATGCGTCTGGTTGTGACCGGTACAGTCGGTGCGGGGAAGTCAACATTCATTCGTTCGGTTAGTGAGATCGCTGTTGTCGATACTGATCGCTTATCGACGGATGAAACAGCCGCTCTGAAAAAAAAGACGACTGTGGCAATGGACTTCGGACGCTTGCAGTTTGCTCCAGCGATGGCGCTACACCTTTACGGTACCCCTGGACAGTCTCGCTTTGATTTCATGTGGGACATCTTAATTCGCAAGGCACACGCTTACATCATCCTCGTCGATGCTCACCGCCCTAGCGCGTTTCGGGAAGCACGTAGGCTACTGGCTTTTATGAAACAGCGTGTCAATATTCCGATGGTGATCGGTCTAACTCATATGGATTGTGAGGGAGCTTGGTCTGAGGAAAATGTCGCGATCGCGTTGGGCTTCATCGATGAACAGAAGCGTCCTCCCTTTGTAACGCTGAATGCTAATGAAAAAGATTCTGTCATTGATACCTTAATTGTTTTGGTGGAGCATTACATGAAAAGCTTGTTTTTTGATTAGCGTCACTGATTACTTCTATAAGTTATCTTTATTTAAATGGCTGCGGGGATACCTTAGCAAAAAATGTAATAACAATCACCGACATTAATGGGATTTTATGAAATGATATTATCGGATACATTAAGAAATCAAGGTTGTATATAAGGCTACCTTTGTGCTTCGTTTATCTAAAAATTGGTATATCCTTAATGCCTTGAAGCCCTCTCAAATGAGAAAAAATCTTCATTCATAGATTTAATTAAATTAGACTTAACGATTCCGTAGTTTTCCTAATAGGTAGATCGGTTAACATAACAGGGACTAGGATGGAATCAAGGACTCACTGTGCATTCAATTGAGGAGACAGAAGTAGCTGAAGTCTCTTCGCCCAAAAAACACAGCAGATTTCTCTCGTCGCACCGAATCTTTGTGAAAGAGAAGTTAATAATTTTTAAATCGTGATAATATTAAGAAATAATAAAAAATATTTTAATTGTTTGATTTTATGGAGACATCCTGATTCACCCTGAACGTTTGTCCTTTAGCCTGCAATAAAAACACTATGTCAATCACAGGTTACTTATCTGATCTTTCCCTACCCGAAATTTTTCATTTAATCGAAAAAGGACAGAAAACAGGGTTGCTGACGCTGCGTACTTTGCCAGAGAATCAAACGGGGCTACAGCCAAGTTATTATATCTGGATGTATCAAGGGCGTCTTGTCGCAGCCGCGAACCGTACAGATCAACAGGGTTTAATTTCGCTAATCGAGCAGTACGATTGGGTTAGCGATCGCGTCTTTACCAAACTAGTAGAGTGGTGCTGTCCCAGACAAAAACCCCTGGGCTTGTGCCTCAAAAATCACGGTGTCCTGCAAACCGAACACCTCAAACAGCTATTTCAAGTTCAGGTATTGCAGCAAGTTTGTGCGTTGTTTCAACTTCAAAACGGTCACTTTCAATTCAACCAGAAGATGCCCCTTCCAGGACGAGAAATGACTGGATTGAGCGTACAGGCAACCGAAGTAACATTGATAGGATTGCGATCGCTACGTCACTGGGACGCCCTCGTTGATAAATTACCCGATCCTAACGGCGGGTTAATTAGTACCATTATTGGTCAACCCCGCTATCGGCTGGACAATCTAGAGTGGCAAATTTGGGAATATACCAAAGGGACTGTTTCTCTCAAAACCATTGCTAGAGAATTGGGACTGCCTATAGAGAAAGTGCAGCAAATTGCCTTCCAACTCATTACGATCGGTTTGGCAGAAGAAGTACCCTTTTTAGTCGGTTCCCTCCCTACCCAAGCCGTCGAACCTCTACCCGTTCAGTTGACTGAAGACTCCGAAACTCGAAACATTAGTCAATTCTTCGTACAAAACTTAAAAGGTTTTTTGCGGAGTGCCAAGTCTAAGCCGATGTCCATGAGTACTTGATTGTTTATTGTCAATGGTTCATAGTTATGGGAAAGAAGCAACAAGAGCTGAATTTCCCCACTCCCTACTCCCTGATTAAGATATAGCAACCTGAGCCATTTCTGCTGGCGTCAAATTAGAATGGACTACCTCACCATCACGGAACCAAACAATACGCCGGGTTAAACGGGCAACATCGGGTTCATGAGTCACCATCACCACAGTAATTCCATCTGTATTTAACTCGGTAAACAGCTCAATAACCTCAGCCGTTGTGCGAGAATCCAATGCTCCCGTTGGTTCATCAGCTAAAAGTAACACCGGTCGGTTCACGATCGCTCGGGCAATTGCCACCCGTTGTTGCTGTCCGCCTGAGAGTTGGTTGGGCTTGTTAGTTACGCGGTTGGCTAACCCCACTCTCTGTAATGCTGCCATCGAGCGATCGCGTCGTTCACTAGCTGGAATCCCCGCATAAACCATCGGTAACATCACATTTTCCAGTGCTGTTAGCTGGGGTAATAAGTGAAATTGTTGAAAGACAAACCCAATCTTGAGATTGCGAATTCCCGCTAATTCTGCATCAGCTAAACCAGACACATCCACGCTATCTAAGTAGTAGCGTCCGGAGGTCGGTCGGTCAAGACAGCCGATTACATTCATGACTGTAGACTTACCAGAACCCGATGCTCCCATAATTGAGCAATATTCACCTTGCTCTACTGTTAGGGTGACCTTGTTGAGGGCTTTGACCTCAATCGACCCCGTGCCGTAGATTTTGGAGATATTTTCCAGACGAATAATGACAGGTTTTTGAATAGGAGGTAACGGGTCTGAAAATGAATCAGAGATAGAATTATGCATCAAAACTGACTCAACTAGTTTTAAACTTTCGATAGAGTACCTCGAAGGTTTCTACAGGTTTTTTTCTCCCTTTAACGCTCACAGAGCCAAGGGCTTTAAACTTAAAAATTGTTTGAGTGGCGTTGTAGACGCTTTCGCTAACCAGAATTTGTCCCCCCTTAGCGATTGACTGTAGCCGGGAGGCGATATTGACTTCATCGCCAATTGCCGTATAGTCCATATGATGGGGTGAACCGATATTACCAACAATAACCTCTCCTGACGTGATACCAATGCCCGTGGCAAAGTTTTCTTGAATCCAAGGAGTCGGTATTGTCTCAATCCGTCGCTGCATGGCGATTGCTGCTTCAATTGCCTTTCGTTCTCGATTGAGAAGTGAGGCGACAGGTATCGTTTTAAATGACTCTTAATCCGTTCTTCCTTTAATTTGTGTTCATTTAAAAGTGTATTCTCAATTGCGGCAGCAGCTTGTGATGCCAGTGCCGCGAACAGTTTCAAATCCTGGGCTTCATAGTTCACAGATTGAGCATGGCTAATATTGATAACACCAATTGTCCCTTTTTGGTTTGCCAAAGGCGCACAGATTAGGGAATGAATTCCCATTGCCTCCTGCTGACTATATCTGGGATCGGACTGCACATCATTCACGATTTCTGCTTGACCAGACAGTAGCACATGACCCGCTATCCCTTCACCCGGTCGTAGGGTAAGTTTTGGGATATCCTCTCTTCCCCACGCTGAAATAATCTCTAGGACTCCCGTTTCCCGATTCAGCAACATGACAGAAGCACTAGTCGCATCAATCAGCTTTCTGGCTTCATCAATCACCAAATTGATAATCTCTTGAATGCCAAAACAGGCTGATATTTTGCTGGAAATATCGTATAAAAAATTAATCTCTTCGTATTTATTTAAGGCATCCACTGCGAGGGCTTTGATCTCAAAGGCTCTGTTAGCCGCATAACTGAGCATCTGAGCGATAATTGCTGCTTTTTCGTCTCCCGTAACCCAGCCGATTGTTTCATTGGCTACCTTAACAGGATATCGGTGTGAAAGGTTCGGGTTATCTTCACCGACGAGTACAATTCCCTCTGTATTCTGAATCGTGGCAGGAGTCTCTAAAGTATCAAATACTTCCTCGATCAGAGACAATAGCTCTTTATTGGCAAGAAGTTTTTTGAGATTGATACCAATCATTTATCGTTTTATGTTTTAGAGCTGCTGACTAAACCCAGTACTTCTCTAGACTTTGCCAGCACTTCTTTGGGACGAAAAGGCTTAGTCATGTATAAATTTGCCCCTACAGTCATGCCAGTTTGTTTATCAAACTCTTGCCCTTTAGCCGTTAGCATGATGATGTAAATATTTTCCATGCCGAGTTCGTGTTTGACAGCTCTACAGACTTCTAAGCCACTCATTTTTGGCATCATTACGTCTAGAAAAACTAAATCGGGTTTCTCTTGTTTAATCAGTGCCAATGCATCTGAGCCATTTCTGGCTGTGAACAATTCAATATCATCGTCATTTTCGAGTTTTTCTAAGACCTGTTCCATCAGCAGTAAAATGTTGAGTTCGTCATCGGCAATTAATATTTTTTTCATCTTGACCTCTTATTTTATTTTCGATTTTGAGAACGCTTTGCCACGAAATCTCCCAAGAAAATTAAGGAAATATTTTCTAACCCTTCGACAAATCGCATGGTTTTGAGCAAATCCTGTTCATCAGACAACAAGTTGTCAATAATAATGAGATCGATCTTCATCGACAAAGCCCAATCAATGCCCTCTTCAAACTCAGAAGACTCAACCACTTGGTATCCTTGCGAACGTAACACTTCAGACAGTGTTCTGCGAGTGAGAGCATTCTCAGCCACCACTAAAACTGTCTTAGCGGATACCCCTTGATCGAGCAGTAATCCGATTTCATTTGACAATCCAGTCATATTAATCGGTTTAGTCAAGTAACGGTCTATTCCAAGGCGATACCCCCTCTCCTTATCTTCAGCAATTGAAAGCATAATGATGGGAATGCTCATCGTCTGGGGGTCGTTTTTGAGGATGGCGGCGACATCAAAACCGTTGATTTGAGGTAACATCACGTCGAGAATAATCAGATCGGGTTTGACCGCTTTAGCCTGAGCGATCGCTTCCATGCCGTCAGAGGCTTCTGTCACAGCGTAACCTTCGGCGGTGAGAGACTGTTGCAGCAGTTCACGGATATGAAGCTCATCATCAACCACAAGAATGGTTTTGGGCTGATTCCCTATCACCTCCGTCGTGCTGACAACTTGCTGTTTCAACTGCTTGACTAAGGTATCGATATTGGTGCAGGAACTCTGATTCCCTGACGGTGCTGGTATGGGAATGGTGAAAGAAAAGGTACTCCCTCGTCCGAGTTCGCTTTCTACCCAGATGCGACCCCCATGATATTCCACGATCTGCTTACAGATCGGCAACCCTAAACCTGTGCCTTTGGGTTTGTCGGTTAGAGTGTCTCCCACTTGTTTAAATCGCTCAAAGACCTTACCACAGTCATCTTTAGCGATGCCGATTCCTGTATCAATGATGTCGATCACTAGTTCATTTTGGTTTATTCTTACTCGACAGGTGACAGAACCGATTGCGGTAAATTTAACGGCATTAGAAATCAGGTTGATTAAGACTTGAATCACCCGATTGCGGTCAATGGCGACCTCTGGCAGTTCTGGGGGAAACTCTTTAATAAGCTCCAACCCACTCTGTTCAAATAGGGGTGAAGTTGCGGCAATTGCGTGCTCTAGAATCTGTAAGGGGTTGGTCGGCTGGATATGCCAGTTCAGCCGACCCGCTTCTATCTTGGCGATATCCAAAACATCATTAATCAGGCAGGTGAGGCGCTCGGCTTCCGACACGATGATGCTGATATTGGCATAGACTTTTTTCAGCGCTTTGTGCAGTTTGCGATCAGATGCTGACACTAACGGAAAAATAGCCTCCTCCAGTTTTTCTTGAATAATCGAGGCAAACCCCAAGATTGAAGTCAGAGGTGTTCGCAATTCGTGGGAAACTGTCGCCAGAAAGTCGGTTTTCATCCGGTCTACTTCTTTCATCCGGTCTACTTCTCGCTCAGTGGTGATATCTCGAATCAAAATCACGAAACCAAGACACCGATTCCCCTCACTCGCCCCTGTCTCCTTAAAAATGCCTGTTGCTGAAGCTTGACCAATCCTGCCATTGTCCAGTTCCACATCGACGGAGACAAGCTCTTCTGTATTAGCCCGAGTCGGTTCAATGAGTTCTAGCAACTCGGGTCGATAAAATTCCCTCAAGTCTTTCCCTTTGAGATTAATTTTACCCAAATTAAACATACGCAATAATGCTGGATTAAACCGGGTGATTTTCCCAGGAATATCCGTTACTAACAATCCATCTGCTAGATTGTCGATAATTGCATTGAGGTCGGCTAGGGTCATTTGCAGCTTTTCTTCTGCCTGCTTGCGATCAGCAATTTCCTGTTGTAGCTTTCCGTTAGCCTCCTGTAGTTGGGAGGGACTCGGTAGTGCTAGTGCTTTGGGAAGTAGCGGCAGCAAAATCGTTGCTGTCCCTATTGAAATTAACGCTGTAATCAATCGAATCCAGCTTGAGAGCCAATAGGTAGGATGCCAAACCGTCCAAACATCCATAAAATGACCCGTCCCGCAAGCTAGAATGAATGCGCCAAATAACAGAAATATCCAATTAAACGGTAAGTCTTTTCTGAGGCGAACCAAGCAGGTTAGAGTAATCGGAATTGAGTAGTACGATAAACCAATCAAGGAATCGGATACGACATTTAGCCACACCAGTCCTGGCTTCCAAAGGTAGCAATGTCCGTGAGGAATCAAAAGAAGATTGTTAAAGACAAGCATTTTTTTGAGGGGATTTACAGGGAATTAGGCTATCTGCTTAAAAGAAGAAACTCATGGTAAAGACGAATGAGCAACGACTGGCAAGGGTACTTATCCCGGCATAAGTCGATAGCCACTGGCTTGCGATACACCCCGAACAATTAAAATTGCTTTACCAAAAAATGCAGCCGTACTTCACACCAGTGAACACTGCTCTGGAAAATTATGTTACCTTCCTTTGGCACCGATACTCCACATAATAATCTGCTAATTTCACATTTAACTTACATCAATTCATTTATGGTTTTCGGTTTGTCTGATACCAAGTTGTCGTCAAAAATTGATAAATTTTCACTCCCTACTCCCTACTCCCTTTCTAAGTACTTCTCAACGCCACAATCGGGTCAAGTTTTGCCGCTCGTCGAGCCGGTACAACCCCGAAAAATAACCCAATTCCCCCGGATACACTGACAGCGAGAAGAATTGCCACAGGTGAAATTGCCGCTTTCAATGGTGTTACAGCACCAAGAAAAACTACACCACCTACACCAATGAGAGTCCCCAAAACACCACCTGCGGCTGAAAGAATTACTGCCTCAATCATAAACTGAACCAGAATGTCTTGTTCTTTCGCACCAATTGCTTTCCGCAATCCGATTTCCTGGGTACGCTCAGTGACAGAAACCAACATGATATTCATCACGCCAATGCCACCTACAAAGAGGGAAATTGCCGCGATCGCTGCTAGCATCAGTGTTAATGCTCCTGTCACCGTATTGACAATTTGCAGAATATCTTTCTGTGTTTGAACACTAAAATCATCTTCGCTGATAATTTTGTGCCGTCGCCGTAGTAGGTTTTCAATTTGAAACTGAGCTGCACTAATACTCTCTCGATCTCTAGCTGAAACGGAAATCCAGCTTACTTCAACACCATAAGGAGATGTTCGTCCCTGTAATCGGTTTGTCATGGTACTTAAAGGCACAAACGCTACATCGTCCTGGTTATTGCCGAGAAAAGTGCCTTTGGTTTCCATCACTCCTACTATCTGAAAGCTGACATTTTTAATTCGTATCTGCTGACCAATTGGATCTTGGTAGCCAAACAATTTTTCTGCCAACTCCGAACCAATGGTTGCCACTTGGTTATTCCGCTTAATGTCGATTTCATTGATAAATCGTCCTCTAGCAACATCAAAACTGCGAACTGACAAGAATTCTGGGGTTGTTCCCGTCACTAACGAATTACTATTTCTATTGCGGTAAGTGATTAAATATCTTAAGTTAATCTCTGGGGATACTTCGGCAACGGCAGGGACTTGAGTTGCGATCGCTTTTGCATCTTCCCAGACTAGAGTTTTTGGGAAATCAACGGTTGTCTGTTGAGCTTCACGAGATCCAGGTGTTACAAATAGTACATTAGCACCGAGGGATTCAAACTGCTCTGATGCCAGCTTCTGAGCACCTTGCCCAATACCCACCATCGCAATCACCGAAGCATTGCCAATAATAATACCCAACATCGTCAGACTACTGCGCAGCTTGTTAGCCACCAACGTGGTGGACGCCATTTTGATACTTTCTAAAATTTCCATGGTTTTTTAAAGGAGTTTAAGGGAGTGGGGAGTGGGGAGACAAGGGGACAAGGGGATTGTTGAGGTGTTACTCTTCACCCT
>NZ_JADEWY010000007.1 GCF_015207375.1 Coleofasciculus sp. LEGE 07092
GAGCTGGGGTGCTGGGGTGCTGGGGAGATGAAAAAACCTCAACAATCTCTTTGTTTCCGCATCTGTGCGTCCTTATCTCTTTCCCCACACCCCCCACACCCCCTATCCTTCCATCAGTCTGTTTGCTGCGGTTGAGGATTCTTTCGAGTCTTCTTCTTTTTCCTTTCCAATCCCCTTTCCTGAGTTGCTTTTTTCTCAATACCACTGATTCTCAGCACATCTGTGAAAGTGGCGCAGTAGGTTGGCAACCCAAACGTCTCTGGATTCACAGGGTTTTGATAAGTAAAATGTCGGTAGTTGAGGCAGAATCGATCCCAAGCCGCCATCTGAATCCGGAACAGTACAATCAAGAGATTGGCTAGCCCCATAGATAACGGTATTCGGAAATAGATTTTTTTATCTAAGAAAGCACAAACCTCATCCACAGCCTGGTTGACAGTCACTTGCGGATTGCCCAAGACTAGTCGTTCAGTAGAGTTTTCGTCACTCTCCTTGGTCAACCCTAAAAGAGGGGGATGCTCAATCAGGTATAGCACCACCTGAGCAATGTCACGGGCGTGGATAAAATGGAAACTGCCGTCTGCTTTGAACCACCGAATCAAGTCAACCCAGTTCACTACGTCAGCGATGCCAGAGGAAAGATGAGAATAAGGTTTATTCGTGTCTCCCCCCAAGACTAAGGTAGGAAACAGAGTGGTTACTTTATCTGCGATCGCTAACTTCGGTAATCGCTTCAAACAGTCATACTTAGAGCGGATATACTCTGTTCCTAGCTGACCTGCTTCCTTGAGTAATTGGTTGTTACGATCCAGAACGCTAGCGGTAGAGAAATAAATGACCTGCTCACAGACTTGAGGATCGAGCAACTCCATCAAGCGAATGGTTTTAACCACGTTGATGTCAAAAACTTCCTGCGCCCCTCCCCAAGTGGTTGCTGCCAGAATTGCGGCATCTATGGTTTTCAGCAGGTCACCCAAGTGTTCAATTTCTCGCAAATCTGCCTGTAAAATCGTCACACCGGAACGAGCTTCCCAGTCGATTTGCAGTTTATCAGGATTCCTAACCAAAAAGTACAGATCGTGGTCGGTTTCCTGAATCAGGGCTTCAGCAATGTAGTGACCAATGCAGCCACTGGCACCCGTCAAAAGAATCCGTTTGGGGGTCATGCTAGGCAGGGGTTTGAATTTACCAGAGGAATTCAAGGAACTCAGACACGAACGGACAGTAATTGATCGGCTTGTTTGGCAGTTTCAAAGAAAAACCTCACATTATCTTCCGGGGTTTGAGCTAAAACACCGTGACCAAGATTGAAAATATGACCTCGATTACCGGCTTTGCGAATGGTGTCGAGAATGCGATCGCGGATAAACTCCTGGGAGCCGAACAGCACCCCTGGGTCCATATTTCCCTGAACCTTCATCTCGGCACCCAGTTTTGCCCTTGCCTCTGCCATATCTACAGTCCAGTCTACACTGATCATATCGACGCCAGAGCGTCCCATCCGTTCCAGAACACCAGCACTACCGCTGATGTAAAGGATTAGAGGAGTATCGGGGTGAGTTTCTTTGACTTGTCGCACAACCCGCTGCTGATAGGGTAAAGCCAAGGTTTCGTAATCTTGAGGACTGAGCTGACCTGCCCAAGAGTCAAACAGTTGGATGACTTGAGCGCCACTGTCAATTTGGTAACAGGCGTAGCGAGCGATCGCATCTGCCAACTTACCCAAAAATTTGTGAAGCATACTGGGTTCTGAGAACGCCATGCTTTTGATGATCGAGTAATCTTTGGAACTTTTGCCCTCGATTGCATAAGCGGCTAGCGTCCAGGGAGCACCAACAAAACCCAGTACGGCAGCTTTATTATCGACTTCCCGTCGCAGCGTCTGCAAAATTTCCCCAACAAAGGTTAGTTTCTCTAGGTCTAGGGGATGCAGTTGGTCAATTTGTTCTTGAGTGCGGATGGGTGGGTCGATAATCGGTCCTTTACTCTCGATAATCTCAAAGGGAATGCCCAACCCTGGCAGGGGTGTCAGAATATCGGAAAACAGAATAACCCCATCCGGCTGAAAGGCTCTCCAGGGTTGCAGGGAAATTTCAATAGCAATTTCTGGAATTTCCGAGCGATCGCGGAAACTGGGATACTTCTCCCGCAAATCTCTATAGGCTTTCATATACCGACCTGCCTGCCGCATCATCCACACTGGCGGACGGTCTAACACTTCACCGCGAGTTGCCCGTAGTAAATAAGGAATCTGGGTTGACCCAGTCATATTTAAACCCACCCCACATAAGATTTTTTAGCGCATTTGCTAGCTTACCATTCCCTGATTACCTCTGTAGATTTCTTGGCTCTCTCCTTTCAACGAGTCCGTTAAGTTTTGCAAAACCTGATACGGATCTATCTAGGTGTAGATGCAAAGCGTCCCAGCTTTTGAGGAGATAGATAGGTGTAGTTCATTGGCAAACGTCTGCCAAGTGGGTCAACGACCCAAACTGCATCCAGAATCACAAAAAATAGGAGAAAGAACCTATGAAATCTATGCGTAACCTGTCTACTCTGTGGCGTCCCGTGCGTTTTTTGGTAGCTGTTTGTGTATGTGCTTTAATTTTGTTCTCGTATAGCTTGCCGGCTTACAGCCTTCCCAATCCGTTTAGCTCAAATACATCAACAGCCACTAGCTCCCCCACTGACGGCGAAGATAATCTTACCCAGATTGAAAAGGAAGCACAGGATATTACAGCTCGATCTGAAACGGCTACACCCAAGCAACAAGAAAGCATCAAGAAAACAAATCCGGGAATTAACGAAGTTCAAGGAACCGCTGATGCCGAGAAGATGAAGCGACCGGAAAATACAACATCAACTTCAGTAGAAGAGATGGTAGGAAAAGCGGTAGAAAACATGAAAGGCAAGGACTAAAATTCCAGAGTGCCTTGGTCAGCGTCGAGGTGAACGTTTTGTCCGACGGGTAGCGCTGCGTTGACACCATCGTGACCGAAGGGAAGGTTGCTGACAATCGGTATCTTTAAGTCACTAAAGCGATCGCGCAGCACTTCTTCCACCGTCCAGCTCGGCAGGTTTTGGGGTGGATCACAACGGCTAAAGCGTCCTAAAGCAATGCCTCGAATCTTCTGAAAAGCACCACTCATGCGCCACTGAGTCAGCATTCGATCAATGCGGTAAGGAGCTTCTGTAACATCTTCTAGAGCAAGAATGGTGCCGTCCAGTGAAGGCAGTACTGACGTACACAGTAAGTGAGTGGCTACGGTAAGATTTGCGGGTAACAGTCTGCCACTGATTTTGCCCCCACCCCAACCAACACCCGTCAACGGTGCAAGTGGGCGTCCTTCTACACAGTTAAATAACCGATCAAGCGACCACTCTGGCTCATCAGCCAGGGTGGTTAATACGGCTCCATGAACACCAGAAATCCCAAACTGAGCTAGACTCCAGAGCAAACCAGTAATGTCAGAAAAACCAATGAGCCACTTGGAAATTGGGGGTTGGAAATTCCACGTCCAATTTTCTAAAAGCCGAGCGCTGCCATAGCCACCTCTAGCACAAAGAATGCCTCGGCAGTTGGAGTCCTGCCACGCTCCTGCCAACTGCTGGCGTCGTTCTCTATCTGTACCGGCAAGGTAGCCTTCCTTAGTATTCCAATTGGCTGCCAGTTCAACCCTGTAGCCCCTGCGTCGCCAAATCTCTACGCCGTTTTGGAACGCTTCAAATTCTCGCACAGCACCGCTAGGAGCGATCGCTCGCAGTAAATCTCCCGGTTTTAACGGTGGCGGTAGCTGCGGCTGCCAATTATTGGTCATCGGTTATTGAGAATGGGTCATGGAGCAATAGCGAATTATCAGCGATCGCATCGACAAGGGGTATTCAGCTCAACCGCGTCGTACATTCGAGAATTAATTTTTGATTGATCAGGGCATAGGGTTGGATTTCTAGAGCTTTGCGAAACCCTTGAATCGCAGCAGTGTAATTTCCTAAGGCAGCATGGCACAATCCCAAGCCGTGGAGTGCACCAAAATGCACAGGATTAAGTTTGATAACTTGTTCGCAGTCGTCTCTTGACTTTTCGTACTGCTTGAGAGTGTAGTAAAGGACTGCCCGTCGGTTCCACGCTTCTGCGAAATCAGGCAAATCCTGAATAACTTTTGTTAGCAGGGCTTCTGCTTGTGCCATTTCTCCAAGTTCCAGCAAAAGTTGAGCGCGTTCGAGCAACTCCACCCCAGCGATACCCTTTTGATAAAACCAAATACGCCACAGTTGGGCAGTTGCCTGCTTGCGAACGGTCTCATCAGCATTTTTCAAGTTTTCTAGTAATGAATTGATAGATGGTTCACTCATGAAGATAGGGTTAGGGGGATCAGCACTATCCAAACTCAGCTCTTCTACTATTGTGTACTCTTCTAGCTGTCCTAGATGGCACTAGTACTCTGTCAAAGCTAGTTTGACGGGTTACTTTTATCTCCGTGTCCCTCCGCGTACCCGCGTCCCCAAGTCCCCACGTCCGTCTTAACCCGTCAATTTAAGGTTGACAGACCACTACAACGAAACAATAACAATTTCTCTTCTTGTGCTCTTGACTCCCTCTTTTTAAGAGAGAATTTTAACTAGGTGCAAATTTTCTCCATTAAAGATTCCGTAAACTATTCGGATATACCAGCTATCTCCCTGCATTCTGTACAATGGGCAGACTGATACCGACTTCTCTCACCTTCAAGTTTTTTGATGGGCAACAGACCTAGGACAGTGTTTCTAGGGAGCTGCACCAACTGGCTAGATGGTGTTGAACAAGCCGGAATTCGACAAGTCAGCCTTAACTCCCATACGGGAATGTGTCTCCGCCGCTAGGAGGTTATATGAGTCCTTCTGTGAATCGGTTTTCCGACTCACCCCAGTCTTCTGGCGAAACGCCGCCAGAAACATCCAGTGTGCATTCGCCACACCCAGCCGAGCCAATCGGTGATTCTCAAAACGCGACAAACTCAGCGATTACAGCTAATTCCACCGGGACAATGCCATTAGAGGTTCAGCGACAACAACCAATTCCGCCGCCAAGTGAACCCATGCAGTATCGAGCCATCGGCTTGATACAGGGACAGTATATGCCCTCCGCCGATCAATTAACGCGGGGCACCCTCCTCTCATCCGATGGGACATTGATTGATGCAGTTCTACTCGGTCGGGTGATGAGTCTGGTCAAGAACCACCTTGACTTAACTCAATCCCATCTCTGGGTAGTTTATCCCCGAACAAGGCAAGAAGACGGCAATCTGCACGTTCAAATTGTCGGTGTCTGGGAACCAGAAACACTCAATCGAGAGTCAACTGAGTCAACTTCACCCTCCGATTCTGAGGAAGCCCCGTTGAACTCAGACTCCGAGGAGTCCTCGAACGATTCTCAACCGGATGATTTATCGGTTCTTCAAACTGGTTATTTTTCTATTCGTGGTCAGGTAATCTACCAATCGCGGGAAAATGGAGAAGTAGTCGTAAAAATCAAGCAGTCTCCTCGTAAAGAGTCGGACAGGACAAAGTTTTTCAAGTTAACCCTCAAAGGTTTACTGGGAGATAAAGCCATTCGTCACTTTTGGGATCTGCACGTGAAACTTCTGGCGAATGACCTGCTGATTGAGCAAGGGAATGATATCGGTCCGGTTCCGATGCAGAAATTCTCGAAAAATAAATTTCAACCCCACAAGCGTTCAAAACCCAGAAATTTCAAAAATCAGCGACCTATTGGTAAAGGAGAGCCATCGTCACCATCACCCAAACGCTCAGAACCGCTACCCAAACCCATTAAGCGCAAGGAACAGCAGAGCAAGGGCGGTGCCTCTGGGAATTCTTCGTGACTGGGGAGCCGACGGAAAAGAAGTTGAACACTCAAACGTGTGGGAGATTGCTCTCGTCATCGTTTTGCCCAATTTTCATCCGTTATCCTTCACTGGGTTTTGGGTTGGTAATGGGAGAAATGAAAGCCTCTGTTGTTCACCCATGAGGAGACAATTTCTCCCTTGGGGTTTAACAACTGTTCATAACCCTATCGCAATTCCTTAATCAATCCAGCGTAATTTGAGAACCCCAGCGGTCTTGAGGCAGGAAGGATCGGTTTGTGGGAATGGGGGCTACGGGTTCAGTGAGGGTAAATTTCCCTTCCTCAATCCATTGCTTCAATTCCACAGCAACCTGCCTCGAAAGAAAAATACTCGCTAGGGGGGCTACCCGTACTGATTTGCCATCAATAACGATCCGACCTGCCTTCAGTTGAGCATAGCTGACTAAACCGAAGGTAGGGCGGACACGCCTGGGAATGGAGAAGTCTACGACAGGAGCAACGATGTCTTTATCCTGTACGGTACAGTGTTTAACCACCTCTTCGCTCAAAACGGGTAGAGGTATACCAACACCCAGCATTAGAGAAGCACCATAATTTTTGAAGTAGCAGCCCCGCACCCATTTTGGGTTCATTTGCTTGGCATCTCCTATTAAAGCTAGGGTTGCTGCCGGTCCGACAGGTGTCCGATTGGGAAGACGTTTTTGTAAAGGGAAATGCTGAGTACCTTCCCAAGCAATGTAGCCAATACCTCCACCTAGAAAAATTTGACTACCAATGCCAATTAGCTTAAGGTCGGGGTCATTCAGGAGCGGAGAAATTGCACCTGAACTGGAGTACACGGCGTTGGCAAGTCTCGGTTGTAGGGGACCGAGATAAGTGAATAAAGGGCGATCGCCACCGTTGACGCCTACAATAAAATTTTGATAGAGATTGCGAGGATTGTAGAGATAAAACTGGTTAATCGTCTTGCGGGTAATCGTTGTCTCAAAAGACGCTCTGGGATAACAGTCTGTGATTTGTCCGAGCGATCGCAACTGCACGGGCTTGCCAGCAATTAAATCTTCAATTACATGAGCACCACCACGCTCTCTAGATTCCTCAGCGTCGGGAACATCCCCTACGTCCGTGTAATCCACCATTTGGGTTGCCCCCAAATACAAATCCACCGCTCCAAAGCCAGCGTAAGCGGGTACACCATCCAACCAACACTTGCGAATCTTGATCGGGGGATCGGTGTGTCCCAAATTAATAATTGCTCCGGAAGACTCCATTGGCTCAAAGGTGCCTGTGGTAATCACGTCCACTTCTTTTGCTGCCCGAGTCACACCAATGTCTGCCACCCGTGCTTTTAGTTCCTCGACAGTGCATACCACTACACGACGATGGTGGATTTTCTCATTAATTTCTGCAATAGTTCGCACAGTAGATTGATTTTGGTAGTAGGAAATTTAATGATTCCAGCGATCAAGAACATCTTTAATTAAAACTTCTTTTAACCAAACCTGAACAACAACCGTCAGGGGTAGAGCCAGAAATAACCCTAAAAATCCAAAGATGGTTGCAAAAAACACTTGGGCTAGAAGCGTCACCGCTGGTAGCAGTGATACCTGTTGCGCCATAACATAGGGAGTCAGTAAGTTACTTTCAACCTGCTGAATCAAAATGTAGAGCAGTAATACGGTGATGGCTTTCCATGGGGAATCGAGCAGAGCGATGGCAATGGGTGGCACCACACTTAATGCAGGTCCAATATTGGGGATAAATGTGAAAATACCAGCTAACGTTGCTTGTGCTAGTGCCAGTGGAATTCTCAGGATTAGCAACCCGACAAAACTCAACAGGGCAATCACTGCCATATTGAACAAAACACCCCCTAACCAACCCCGCAGCGATTTGTTGCATTCGTCTAAAATCTCGTCCACTCGACGCCGATAGAACGAGGGGAAAAGGCGTATAAAGCTTTTCCGGTATGATTGGGGATCGGCGAGTAGCATCAGGGTTAAAATGATAACCAGCAGGCTGTTCAGCAGGACACCCAAAGCGTTATTAAAAAAAGAAAAGCCGCCACCTAATAGTCGATTGACAAAGGGTTGTAGCTGTTGAATGAGTTGGTTGATATCTGGAATATACCGATCCAGTAACTCGTCAGGAAGGTCAGCCTCCAACGCTTCGAGCCAATTGCTTAACTGTTCTATACCCTTAGGAACCAATTCACTCAGTTCTAAAAACTGCTTGGTAAAGGGTGGCACGATTATAAAGTAAAATCCCACAAAAATTGCCAACAAAAGAAAAATCGAGAGCAGGACAGCAAAAACTCGCTTGAGTCCTGATCGCTGAAACCGTTCCACTAGAATATTGAGGGCATTGGCAATCACAATGGCAGCAAAGACGAGCATGAGTATCTGCCGGATTTGCCACAGAACATAAAGGGAAACAATAAAGACAAGTAAGCCAATCCATTTACCTAGACTCACATCACACTCTCCTATCGGCTCTGGCTTGACAATGTATGAATTTTAATGTATAGCAAGTATTCATTGATGCTGCGGGCATAATCGAGCCAGCCTATCCTGATCAGAATAGTAATAACTGCTCTTAACTGAGCCGTGTTGGTTACTGCCCTATCTCTCTAGTCATCTGTACCAGATCGTCAACCCGAAAGGTTTTTCTTGAGAGTTTGTTTACAAAAATTGTTTTTAATTTATTTTTCTTCACACTATTCACTTCAGTGGCATCATCTTGTAAAACTACTGAATTGCCTTCAACAGAGGTGATAATTGCGACAAACACGCTTGCATATAGATGTCTGTGAAGTATTTTTTTCTCTCCGATGGCTGGACTGTAGGTCGGGTTTGGGAGTTTGGAGGGCTTTGGAATGTAAACGCTTGGCGGCGCGAACCCGAAATTTTATGTCAGAACCTCTGTATCTTGGAGCATGGGGAAAAGTTATGGCTCTATCGAGTTGAAGACGCTGTTCTAATGGTGGAAGTCAAACCGACGCCGAACGCTTCGCCTGAATCAGCGAAGACAATCGGTCAAGTTGTCCTCAAACGCCTCATTACTGCTGAACAGGTCATCGAACGATTGAAAACGGCGCAAACTGTCTTAAACCAATCGGCAGAGTAGTCGGGCTATCTCCTCAACAGAGGTAAAGTGCCGCTCATCTAGGCAAGCTTTGTCACCCTAGTTTTTGATTCTCCTGGCTGTTTTCTGGGATCGGAACTGCTCAAGTGGCTTGCAATCGGTTCTAACAAAAGTTACACTTCTTTAAACAATCTTTAGTTTCCAGGGACGCTGCGTCCTCTGAACTTTTTGTTTTCCTGCCAGATGTTCATCAATTAACTCAGGACGGATAACAGCAAGTTCTAGCAAATAAAAGAAGCGTCAAGTAGAAACTCTATTTCTAGGAGGAGCGTAGTCAATGGGACTACCTTGGTATCGAGTACATACAGTCGTTCTGAATGATCCAGGACGCCTGATAGCCGTGCATCTGATGCACACTGCCCTCGTAGCAGGTTGGGCTGGTTCTATGACCCTGTACGAACTGGCGACATTCGATCCCAGTGACCCAATTCTCAATCCCATATGGCGTCAGGGTATGTTTGTAATGCCCTTTATGGCACGTCTAGGGGTAACTGATTCTTGGGGTGGCTGGAGCATTACAGGGGAAACTGTAACAGATGTGGGATTGTGGTCATTTGAAGGTGTTGCCGCTACTCACATTATTCTTTCGGGTTTGTTATTCCTGGCTGCCTGCTGGCACTGGGTTTACTGGGATTTAGAACTGTTTAGAGACCCACGCACCGGCGAACCTGCCCTTGACTTGCCAAAAATGTTTGGCATTCACCTGTTTTTGTCCGGTCTTCTTTGCTTTGGCTTTGGTGCGTTTCACCTGACGGGGTTATTCGGTCCAGGAATGTGGGTGTCTGACGCCTACGGACTTACCGGTAGCGTTCAACCCGTAGCTCCTGCATGGGGTCCAGAAGGGTTTAACCCCTTTAACCCAGGTGGTATTGTGGCTCATCATATTGCTGCGGGTACGGTCGGTATTATTGCTGGCTTATTTCACTTAGCGGTTCGACCCCCAGAGCGGTTATTCAAAGCGCTGCGGATGGGGAATATAGAAACCGTACTCTCTAGCAGTATTGCTGCCGTATTCTTTGCCGCGTTTGTGGTCGCTGGAACCATGTGGTACGGTTCGGCTGCTACACCCATTGAACTGTTTGGTCCGACTCGCTATCAGTGGGATGCGGGTTATTTCCAACAGGAAATTAACAAACGGGTGCAAACATCGATGGCAACGGGAGCGAGCCAAGAGGAAGCTTGGTCAGAAATTCCTGAAAAGCTGGCGTTCTACGACTACATCGGTAACTCTCCTGCCAAAGGCGGTTTGTTCCGCACCGGTGCAATGGACAAAGGTGATGGTATCGCTCAGGCTTGGCTAGGTCATCCTGTGTTTACCGATAGCGAAGGTCGGGAGTTGTCCGTGCGTCGTATGCCCAACTTCTTTGAAAACTTCCCTGTTGTGTTGACTGATGCTAGCGGAGTGGTTCGCGCTGACATTCCTTTCCGTCGGGCTGAATCAAAATATAGCTTTGAGCAGACTGGGGTCACGGTTAAATTCTACGGTGGCGCTCTGGATGGTCAAACCTATGATGATTCTACCCTGGTGAAAAAGTATGCTCGTAAAGCCCAACTGGGTGAGCCTTTTGAATTTGACCGCGAAACCCTGAACTCTGACGGTGTATTCCGTACAAGTCCACGGGGTTGGTTTACGTTCGGTCATGCGGTGTTCGCCCTTTTATTCTTCTTCGGTCACATCTGGCACGGCTCTCGGACTCTTTTCCGAGATGTGTTTGCTGGTGTTGAGGCGGACTTGGAAGAGCAAGTTGAGTGGGGACTCTTCCAGAAGGTGGGCGACAAGACCACCCGACGGAAAGAGACTGTCTAGAATAGCAATTGTGTAAAAGTCAAAAGGCAAAAGAAGAAAAATTTTTCCTCTTGCCTTTTGGCTTTTTACTGTGCTTTGGCGAGGTAGACTGGTAGTTGAGCAGATAATCAGGAAATATTGACATGGAAAGCGTTGCTTATATCTTTATTTTGATCTGTGCATTGGGTGTTCTCTTTTTTGCGATCGCTTTCAGAGAACCGCCTCGAATCGGAAAGTAGTTCACCGAAATGGGGCAGTTCCGGCGAAGCCCATCGGCTTCGCAAGCCTTGGCTAACCTGATATGCATTGAGAGGGATGCTCCTCAACAAATTTATAGCTCTGGTTGAATGCTCTGAGCCGCCAAAGTCTATTCCAAGCCGAAACAGCAAGGACACTAGACGGACAAAAATCGGCTCAGATTTTCACGTTAATTAACATATCAGGTAGTCAGAGCTTTCCCTTCGACTGGTTACAGCCTTTGATTCCACATAAAGTTGGAAGAAAGGACTTTATACTTACTACTATGCTATGCCCTTACTGTCAGCACACCGACAGCCGCGTTTTAGAGTCCCGTTCAACAGAAGCAGGACAAAGCATTCGGCGGCGTCGAGAGTGTTTGCAATGCAAACATCGCTTCACCACTTACGAGCGCATTGAATTTGTGCCTGTCACCGTCATCAAACGGGATGGCAAGCGAGAATCCTTTGACTGCTCCAAATTATTGCGTGGAATTGTGCGTGCCTGCGAGAAAACTGGCATTCCTCAACAACGCCTTGAAGTCTTAGCTGATGAGATTGAAGCTGAGTTACAGCAACGGTTTAGGCGGGAAGTTAGTAGTAATGAAATTGGTGAGTTGGTACTGCGATACCTGCGCGATGAAAGTGAAGTGGCTTATGTGCGTTTTGCTTCTGTCTACCGCCAGTTTCAAGGTATCCGGGATTTTGTCGAAACCTTAGATCATCTTAAGAGTGATGCTGAGTTGATCGAAATGTCACAATCGTCGCAAACTGCCCCTGTTAAGTCAGGTGAACGAGAAAACTCAACATCTGTGATGACACCCTCGTAAAAGTTTGGACGGTTTCTAAGGTAGTTAGTTAGATCAGCTACCGAGACTATTCCCGCTGAAAGTCAGGCAGCACACCGAAAAACCAAAGGATTCCGATTAAGTTATAATTAACTGTCTGGACTTTATTAAATCTTTTAAAATAGGGTTTGGGACTAAGTAAACTCCCCCGCCCATGCTTAGTCATGGACGAGGTATTCAGTAGGTTAAAAAAGATGAATGTAGGTGTAGGTGGCACAATAACGACGTGCAAGTACATCGACAGGAGGCAAAGTTATTAAGGAGATCGAACAAGGAAACGCAACGCACATGGTCAGTCAGAAAACAAGCACGATAGATATTGGCTTCACTCACGACGATTTTGCCGCTCTTCTGGATAAGTATGATTATCACTTCAGTCCAGGAGATATCGTCGCTGGTACCGTATTCAGTCTGGAGCCAAGAGGTGCTCTGATTGACATTGGTGCTAAAACTGCCGCCTATATTCCGATTCAGGAGATGTCAATTAACCGAGTTGACGCTCCCGATGAAGTCTTACAGTCAAATGAGACGCGAGAATTTTTCATTCTGACGGACGAGAATGAAGATGGACAGCTTACTCTTTCCATTCGTCGCATTGAGTATATGCGAGCTTGGGAGCGGGTGCGGCAGCTACAAGCAGAAGACGCTACCGTGCGCTCTCTAGTCTTTGCTACCAACCGAGGTGGGGCGCTAGTACGCATTGAAGGATTGCGTGGCTTTATTCCTGGTTCTCATATCAGCACTCGCAAACCGAAGGAAGATTTAGTAGGGGAAGAACTGCCCCTGAAATTCCTAGAGGTAGACGAAGACCGTAACCGTTTGGTACTCTCTCATCGCCGTGCTCTGGTTGAGCGCAAGATGAACCGCCTAGAAGTTGGTGAAGTGGTTATCGGCTCGGTACGCGGGATCAAACCCTATGGTGCCTTCATTGATATTGGTGGGGTCAGCGGATTGCTGCACATCTCTGAAATTTCCCACGATCACATCGATACGCCCCACAGCGTTTTCAATGTCAACGATGAACTGAAAGTGATGATCATTGACTTGGATGCCGAGCGAGGTCGGATTTCGCTGTCAACCAAGCAGTTAGAGCCAGAACCGGGCGACATGATCAACAACCGCGATCGGGTCTATGAAAAAGCGGAAGAGATGGCTCAGAAATATCGGGAGAAAATGCTGGCACAACAGCAAGGTATTAGTCCTGAATCTGAAACGCCTGAAGAACCAGAACAAGAACCAGAACAAGAACCAGAACAAGAACCAGAAATCGCGTCCGCAACTGAGGAGTAATCCGTTCATTGATAGAGGGGAGTTATACACTCACCTCTTACAGAAAGAGGGACTTACCCTCTTTTTTTTATGTTGGAGCTATCTGCCTAGAGAGTCGAAGATAAGCAATAATACCTAAATTGCGCTAGAATGGCGGTAAATTAGGGGAACTCACGACACAAGAGTGTTAGAGAACTGGAGAAACTTCCCCTAAGACAATCAAGGAATACCAAAAATGTCGGGAGAAACAATCATGATGAAAGCTCAAGACATCATGACCCAAGAAGTGGTTAGCATTCGCGGTTCGGCTACCATAGCTGAAGCGGTGGATCGGATGAATGATATGGGTCTGCGGGCTTTAATTGTAGATCGCCGTCACGACCAAGATGCTTACGGTATCATCACTGAGACAGATATCGTTTATAAAGTAACGGCTTATGGAAAAGACCCCAAAAAAGTGCGCGTCTACGAGATTATGACCAAACCTTGCATTGTGGTCAATCCCGATCTGGGTGTGGAATACGTGGCTCGCTTGTTTGCTAATACGGGTATTCGCCGCGCCCCCGTGATCAAAGATACGCTGCTCGGCATTATTTCTGTCACTGATATCCTGACGAAAGGTGATTTCGTAGAACAACCGAAAAGTATTGTCCTTGAGGACGAAATTATCAAAGCTGTGGCAGAAGCCCGAGCTGTCTGTGCTGAAAAAGGTCCCACGTCCAAAGAATGTGCGGCTGCTTGGGATATTGTAGAGGAACTGCAAGCTGAGGCAGCTCATCAACGAGCCGAAAAGCCTGATCAAACGGCATTCGAGCAATATTGCGAAGAGTATCCAGAGGCGGCTGAATCCCGAATTTACGAAAGTTAAGCTCACAGTTGAGTTGGAGCTTTTCCTTATGTATTAATAAAAGTTGCTGCCGTGAGATATACTCTACCTCAATTGCCTCTATCCTTGAAATTTATCCAAGCTAAACGATAGTAAGGCGGCATCAATGGATATTAATGAACTACTACAGCGATACGCATCGGGAAAACGCGATTATCATTATCAAGATTTTGTCGGCTAATATTTGCACTGATGAAAAATCATGTGACACTCGAACATTGACCAGTAATTAAGCAATTGTGGGCAACTAACTGTGAGTGTCAACCGAAAAACTAACCGCGACCACGCCAAAAAGACAAACAAGCGCTATCTCAACGTTTCTTGACATTTCCCGCTTCCTTATTTGAGAAGGTCTTTAAAGATTTATTGCCACATTTAAGAGCAGCTTGGTACACCAGGAAGGGTCGTCCAATACCTGAAAGTGTGCAATTTACTCTCTCAAGGTTTGAGAAGATTTGGATAGAGGCTTTTATCATTTCAGCTTTTGGCTGTTGCTGATTGAACAAAAAGTTGATTTTATTACTCGCTTAAAGAAGGGGGCTTCCCTTCATGGCTATTTTATGCTATCTTGGTTGACTTGGGTGATGCTGTAGCGGACGAACTCTCTTTACCGTTTGAAGACATTTCTTTAGAGATGATTTATCGGGGTCTTTATCATTTTGGCTCTTCCGTACCTGTTATGCTAAATTGCCTCAGACGATACCCAAAATTATTGCGTAGCAATGATTTTGGGTATTAGTTCGAGTTAACTTAGGATGTTGAGGCATAAAATCCCGGTATAACTGGCTTTGGAGTCATTTTGACTAACCGTTTGGCATAGTAAGTCCGGAAGAACCAAAAATTCTTGATTGAACACTAAATTGTTAACCAATGTCTTATAAATTGGAGAATTAATTATGCTTGGTAATTTCAGAGACAAATTTGGCAAACTGGGAACACAAATTGGTGATATGACATTCACCAATTTACTTAGAGTTCAGCTACATGGGGTGCTAACCGGAAATCACTTTGATCAATACTACTTTGATGCAACAGCAGAGAATTATAGTAATTACAATGCTTATTCATTAGCACTAGCTAGTTTTTTAGCTTATTTGTTAAATAGTGAGCAGTCAGGAAAGCTCCAGCTAGACAAAAAAGCTATCGAAAAAGAAATAAAAAGAATAGACCAACAAAACTCACAACAAACCGAAGAAATCTATACCAAATTAGAGAATTGGTTGAAAAATTTTCCAGATAGCTACTTTATTACGGGCAACGAATTCGGGATAGCTGGAAAAAAGGGGCTGACTGTTCTTTGCTCAAATACTCAAGCTTTAATCCTCAAAAACGATGAAGTAATTATTGTCGCTTTTCGAGGGACTCACCAGGTAGCTGATTGCTTCACCGATCTTCAATTGATCCACTCTAGGGAATTTGCTGGTGGATTCGGTGTACATAACGGATTTTATGAATCTATGATGTCCGTTTGGCCTGAGGTGTGGGAACAGATTAAACCAGAAGCAAGGGGAGAAAGAACAGTCTGGTTTACAGGACATAGCTTAGGAGCAGCTCTAGCAAAACTGGCTACTGCTATGTGCCTCTTTGACGAAAAATACAATGGGAAGATTCCTAATGGTTTGTATACCTACGGGCAGCCCAAAGTTTGCGATCATAAATTTTGCACAGTATTTGACGAGAAGTTTAAACACCGAACATTCCGTTTTGTTAATAACAACGATATAGTGCCTTTTCTTCCCCTTGGCCCTTCAGATTTTGAGGTTAAGCTGCCCAATGTCTTCCATTCTATTCCCAAGTTCGACTATACACTACTCAATACTCTTTTCATCATTGACTACCACCACTCTGGACATTTCAAATTATTTGATGCTAATGGCGTTCTTCAAGATGAGAGCTTTGGGATTGTCGATAAGTGGTTAGACAGGGTGGCTGGACACCTCCTTAATTCATTTAAACTCGATCCAGCTTCTCTGAAGATCGTGCTTTCATTAAATCCTATTGAGATTGTGAAGAGTGTAATGTGGCGTGCAATAGAACGCCATGATGGCATATACGATCATTTTATAGCTCAATATGTTATCCATTTGAAAAAACATCTCGACAAGTGGGAAAAAGAACATCCATCAGCCGTTCCTAGTTCACCGAGGGAAAGATAGTTCACCAAAAGGAGGTTAAACTAGCGAAGTCTTGGTGATGTTAACATCACCTGCACCGGGATGTATACTGTGGCGTAAGCGTCCTCGGGCGCAACACATGCAAGGAGAAGTGATACTATGATGACATCAACGACCGATTACATTGCAGGCTTCAAGACTGTGCGCCATTTCGGCGTCGTGGACGTCATGTCAGTGAACGCTGTCGGAGCCGCCGGCAACATCATGGGCGGCATCAAAGCCCTGACGGGCGGCAAGCTCGACGCCTACTACGAGCTTAACGATAGCACGCGCAAGGAGGCCTTTGATAAAATGTGCGATAGTGCTGGCAAAATGGGTGCCAATGCGATCATTGGTGTGTGCATCCGAACACAAGGCTTCGAAGCGGGGGTTCTCGAAGTCCTCTGCTATGGCACTGCGGTGTTGGTCGAACCGCTGTAACCGGCTCTAGTAGCCATCATGGGTCGTGCGTCAAAAGACTGTGGGTGCTGTGAAAATATAACCCCGAAGCGGCAATAGCGAGCGCCCCCGGTAGGCTATCGCCAACGCAGTTCGTGAGTCCGGCATATGGATATTAGCATCAGTAGCTGTTAAGCCTCATGCACACAGAAAGCTCTAAAAACACAGCATCTGACATAATTTTTCTTAATGAATCATTGTCAACAAGCGGTAGTACAGTACCCTTTCTAATTCCCATCTAATTTCTCCTACATCATTGGTGACAAGTTAAGGTGGCGTAATTTTTGTCAATGAGTCAATGTGCTTAGTTTATTGCCTATAGAGAATGATAATCAAACGCTTAGAGTGGGGAGAAAGGCGAGCGCCGCTCGCCTTTCTCCCCCTTTATCGCGATTATCATTATCAAGATTTTGTCGGCTAATATTTGCACTGATGAAAAATCATGTGACACTACCTGTGGCGACAAGTAATTGAGGTACTGGGAGCAGAAAGCTTATGGGTGTCAACCGAAAAACTAACCGAGACCATGCCAAAAAGACGACCAGACCGATGGTGGAAGAGGAAGTCATTGCTGGTGAACTGGAAGCCGTACTGACACCAGCCATCACCGCACAAGAAAACTACTATGGTTCTGGCACAAAAAGAACGCCAGTTATTACCTTACGTCTGATTGAAGTTCGTTCAGGAAAGATTTGGCATTCTTATTTAACCAGCGTGCTTGATCCAACTATCTGCACCAGTAGTACCCTCTAGACAATTCCTTACCAAAGAAGTTTACCACAAACTACCTTGGCTGCCATTCCTTTTGCTGTGGCTGGGGTATTTTTTCTTTGGTCAGCTACTATCATTTCTCGAAGCTCCTTGGTGGGCTTGGCTAGTAGCTTGGGGGGGGTCTTTGATTTGGGTGCTGGATGACTCCCTGACTTGGTTTGTTCCCATAACTGGAGCGATCGCAGTCATGGGTTCCACAACAATATCAGTTTTTTCTATTATTATCGCTGGAGCAGTAACGCTCCTACTGATGGGCGTGATGATTTTCCTCCTCGATTTTGGTGTTCGTAAGGCTCTGAAAGATGGGCTTTGGGTTGGAGGGTTTGTGATGGCTGGGATGCTCATCGCCAACTGGCTGTTTGACGGCAGTAGCGCGTATAGTGGCGGTGGCATTGTCCTCACGGGTACATTTCCCCTCGCTTTAGCACTGTTGCTGGCAATTGTGACAACACTATTTGGGTCAATGGCTTGGATGGCAATGCGAGATGATGGGTTGGTAAAAAAGCAAATTATCCAAACTTTTGTGGGCGTAACTGGGCTAGGATTGTTTTGCGGTTGGATTGTAGAAATCCTGTTTTAAGCGCATCAGGTCTTAGGAGAGTCTTCGGCATGAGTAAGATAGTCAGGCGATCGCTAGTTATGGCGGCAATAGTTAGTGGTGTGTGGAGTGCCATGATTAGCCCCAGCAGGGCACAGAACATCAGCGATCGCAAAATCGCCCAACTGTTTTACCCTCAAGTCAGCGAACAAGCAACCCTACGAGTTATTGGTAAAGGGCGAGCCAGCCAACCGGCGGATCGGGCAAGCCTACAATTTAAATTCATAAGCAATATTCCCTTCGAGTCACCTCCTGAAGGGGTTCTATCCCAGTTTGATACACCGGGAGAACCCTTGTCTGAGGAGAGTTTGCAACCCATTGTTGACGCTTTAGTCGCCATTGGAGTCCCTGCTAATGCGATTGAGGTCAAAATCGTCGAACCGACTGGCAGTATTTTGCCATTTCCTTTCCCCTCTACAGCAACGGAAGGGGGCGCTGAAGTCGCCGTCATGGTGGAACAACCCACTCGCGATCGCTTAGACCAAATCGTCGATACAGCTAGTGATGCGGCGAATAACCTGGAAGATATTTTACTGAGTACCATCAACGTGCAGTACGCTGTGGATGATTGTCAGGCACTAGAACGAGCCGCTTATCAGTCAGCCGTGGAAGATTCTCAGAATCGAGCTAGAGCGATCGCTGAAGCGATGGGAGCCGACCTTAGGGGCGCACCATCTGTAGCGGAGCCATTTTACGGGATTTTTTTACCAGGGTGCAACTCGGAAGGGAATTTGCCCTTTGGGGGTAGTGCCGCAACTCCTTACGATCCAAATTCACCTGTGGAAGTTGAGGTAACGAAAGAGATTTTTACAAGTTACCCTGTTCGCTGACGTAGAATTAATCGTGTTAGGATGACTTGAATAAATTCAGGGGTAAATGACCATACATTTCATTAATACCCCCTTCAAATGAAGATTGGCAGGAGACTAAAACGCCGCGATGGTCGCCTGTGTAGGAGTCAATATAACACAATCCCGTGTTAGGGTTGAATTTGATATAAACTGAACCATCAATTGGGGTGAGGTCAAAGTTGGGTTGATACCCTAATGCTTCTGCATAGGTGGCTAGGGCAGATACCCCTTGAGCTGTTGTATCGGCGCAAATCCCCAAGATTTGGTAATCGGAATGTTCCGATAGTAACAGTAAAGCTTGACGAATTCGGGCTTTTTCAGATTCAGAGATTGCAGGTTGACTTTCAAGGCAGTTGAAAGGTTTGAGAACTTCTTGGGCTTCTTGAATGGTAAGGTTGGGAGAATTTAGAGGAGACATTGTTGATAATTGGGTTAAAAAATAAGAATTCCTAACTACTGAAATCGCGGCTAAACAACCATAGACGCGCTAGGGGCTTCCCTAGGAGAAGCCTGCCCAGACTCCACTATCTTTACCTCAACTACTGCTTCTTCAACCAGCTAAACATCGCCCGTAAATCTTTTCCAACTTCCTCAACCGGATGTTCAGCTTCCTGACGGCGCATTGCTGTAAATCCGGGCTTACCCGCCTGATTTTCTAACACGAACTCGCGAGCAAATTGACCACTTTGGATTTCTTGAAGAATCTTCCGCATTTCAGCGCGGGTTTGGTCGTTAATAATTCGAGAACCGCGAGTATAATCCCCATATTCAGCCGTGTTAGAGATGCTGTCCCGCATCTTTGCCAAACCACCTTCTACGATTAAATCAACAATTAGCTTGACTTCGTGGAGGCATTCAAAATAAGCCAGTTCCGGCTGATAGCCAGCAGCTACTAACGTTTCAAATCCAGCTTTAATTAATGCACTCAAGCCGCCGCACAAAACTGCTTGTTCGCCAAATAAATCTGTTTCTGTTTCTTCCCGGAATGTCGTTTCCAAAATGCCAGCGCGGGTTCCACCAATACCCTTAGCGTAAGCCATGGCGCGATCGCGAGCTTGACCCGTAGCATCCTGAAACACCGCAAACAAGCAAGGGACACCTTCTCCCTGTTCGTAAGTTCGCCGCACTAAATGCCCCGGTCCTTTGGGTGCCACCATCATTACATCCACCTCCGGCGGGGGAACTACTTGACCGAAGTGAATATTAAAACCGTGGGCAAAAGCAAGGGCGTCGCCTTCTTTCAGATTCGGTTCGATTTCGTCTTTGTAAACTGATTTTTGCACCTCATCCGGCAGCAGAATCATAATCAAGTCGGCAGCTTTGGCAGCATCGGCAACCCCGTGAACTTTTAAACCTTCTGCCTCAGCCTTACCAGCAGATTTACTGCCCGGATACAAGCCGACAATGACTTCCATGCCACTGTCTTTCAAATTGAGGGCGTGGGCATGACCTTGAGAACCATAGCCGATAATTGCGATCGTTTTACCGGACAATAGGTCTAGGTTAGCATCCGCGTCATAATACATCCGGGCCATAAAAGCATCTCCTTGGTACAAGCATCGCGATTAACTGCAAGTCCTTGATTTTACCCCAAAATTTGTACCAATCTAAAACACCTTTGGCGTCCAGCTACCATGCAAACCATAAGGGATGTGATGTTTTAAGTGTAGTCGCGCTACGGGTTCTAAACAGCGACCGTCTAAAACAACAACATCTGAACGGTGGTTATTGGAATCGTAGACTAACACAAGTACCCAGCCATCATCTTCTTGAACCCCATCCGGTCGGGGAACGAAAATAGGTTCGCTGACAAAACCGTGAGGTGCTGCACTCCAAAGTCGCTCATCACCGTTTGTCAAGTCCAGTTTGATAATGGCTTGTAGCGGTGCGTTACCCGTCGGGTTGTGGGCAGCGCCCATGAATACATAGCGGTAAGGGCGTCCGACGTGATTGGGATGGACGCTAGGAAACTCGCAGCAGCGCTCTAGCAACAACCGACGTTTTACGGTTGACTCTCTCAAATTTACTGTAAACCGCCAGAGTTGCCCTGGTGCGATCGCATCAAAATCAATTTCACGAAAATCTTTACCGGATTCAACTTGATTCAAAGAAGCATAGCAAATCGAATCGATACAAATCTCATCCCCTTGTTCAAAAGCATTCGCGTGGTGGAAAATAAATCCCGCTTGGGTTTCCAGCACCCTTGTGGGTTCGTTCCCATACCGGGGAATCACCACGATTCGAGTCGGCTTGTTTGATTGAAACTGCACGCATTCACCAGCACCCTGCAATCCTAGTGCAAAAGGAATCGGATTGAAGCTGACGGCATTTTGGAAAAAGATGCAGTAGTTGGGCGTAATCGCAAAATCGTGAATGAATGCAAAACCCGGAATGGTATGAGCGTGACGCCGTAGGAGTTTGCCTGCTGGGTTGAACTCGTAGAGGGTAATCGTACTGGAAAGACCCGCTTTGATATGAAAGTTTACCAGACAGGGAAGACCTTCATCTCGTGCGCTACTGGGGTCAATCCGAGGATGGGCGGAAAAAGCATCACCCTCCGCCAAAACACCATTCAGATAGTCTTTCCCAAGGGTATCCAGGGTTTTTGGGTCTAGGCGATAGGGTTCGGCAGCTTCCCACAGCGCTAGGAGTTTGTCTCCCCAGTAAATGACGTTGGTGTTAGCAATGTTTTTAATATTCAAATCGAAAAGATTAGCCAGCCAACCCCCAGGCTTTTGGGTGCCGAAAACGCCACGATAGAGAATACTTCCCGCCTCTTGTTCGCGGAGGAAGCCTTCGGTACGCACAAATCGATTGCGAAAGTGGGCGCGACCTTCATCTAGTGCGATCGCACAAATCATACCATCACCGTCAAAGGGATGGTGAAGTGGCTGACCGTTAATATCCAGCAAACCCGGACCGTTGCGATACAACGTGCCGCGCAGTTCTACTGGAATCTCTCCTTCAACGTCATCAATCCAATAGGCATATTCGTTGGGCTGGGATAGATATCCTTTTTTCCAACCTTCACGGTCATAAGATACCGAGGAACTAGATACTGATGTGCCTTCTATCGTTATCATTTTTGTTATTTGCTATGTATTATTTGTCCTTTGTCTTTTGTGAAAAACCAATGACAAAAAATTAAGGTTCTTCAACAGCCTTTGACCCAACCGGAGTCCGCAAGAACTCTGGCATCAGGTCAGGTAGGAACGGTTGTTCGGTTTGAGTACCGGGGGTATGATGTTCAAAAATTTCGACTGGAGGCAATGGTCTAGAAGTGCCTTCGCCTTGGAATTCTTTTTGGGGGTCATCTGCTGGTAGCCAGTGTAAGAATGGCAGGGGCAGCAAGCTGGAGAGGTTTGTGATGATGACCAATAGCCAAAGCTTGTCAAAGTTGTGTTCAGTAACGCCCAGCCAATGAGTCAGTAAAGCTCCCAGTTCGTGAGATAAAAGCCCTGACAAGTTCCAAATCGACATTAACAGGGCAAACAAGCTGGCTTCCACTCCCGGTGGGCAGAGTCGCGCTGACAGAACCAGCACGGGCATAAAGGCAATTTGTCCCATCACGGTGAGAATCAAGCTATCTCCCAGGCTGAACCAATGGTCATCAATACCCAGCGTGCGATTGGCATGGGTAACGAGGAGCAAAGCACTCATCCCCAAGACGGCAGAAAGTAGCGTCGTCCAACCCATAATGGTGCGGAAAGGAATGCTCTTTAAAAAGCGCTGGAATAGCCAGATACCAACTAACGAGGCAATGCTAGTGACTAGGCGTACCCGTCCTAAAAATTCTGGCTGAAACCCTAACTCGTTGGTTGTAAAAAAGAAAAATGCCGAATCTGCAGTCGGAGTGGCTTGCCAGAGGAAGATAAACGCTGTGGGCAACCAAATTGCTTTCTGAGTAATTGCACCCCGCAGTTGCTTGATTTGGAACTTAATGGTAGCTGTGTTGGGTTTTGCTGTTGTGTGTTCTTCAGCAATCAACCAAGCCACAACCGAGACAAGTAACGGAAACGTTGCCGTAATGCCAAAAACGGTTTGAGTGCTGAAGTGTTCGAGGAGCCAACCACTTAGGTACGCCGTAATCAAGCCTCCTAGGGCTGAAGTTCCCCAGGTTAGAGACTGCAAAGAACCTGAGTTGCTCAGGGATTCCTGCCGCGCCCGTTCTACCACTAGAGAATCTACAATCACGTCACTGATAGCAACGGAAAGGGAACTGAGGAGGATAGCACCCATCGCTGCCCAAGCAGTAGTGACAACAGTTGCCAAACTCAACCAAGCCACCGTTCCTATTAGTCCAGATAGGATTAAATAGGGGCGGCGGCGGTAACCGAATAGGGGGAGTCCATCGGAAAGAAAACCAAACACCGGTTTCACAACCCAAGGCAATGCCGCAACACCAACTAGTGCCGCCACCTGAGCCGGACTTAACCCCAGTTCATCCTTGAGGAAGAAACTAACTGCCAGTCGCGCCAGCCCTAGGATTCCCTGGACAAAATAGACGGTTAAGATGCCAATCAGCTCGGGAGTGGGTTCGTTCCCAAAAAATACTTTTTCTTTGAAAGATTCTTTAAACTTCTCCAAGCCCCAGTCGGAAACAATCATGAATATTTTTTAAGAATTGTCGCTTTTTATATCTTACACATACCTTCTGAAGTGGGGAGAATAGCCAGAAGTAACACCAATAGGGAAAAAGTTGGGGTAAAATCTCCATTTTTCTTGTACCCCTACACTCCCTTAAAAACTTGGGGGTATTGCCCCTCATCCTAAAAATGCAATAATGTGGTCAGCTTTTTACCGAATCTGCCTTAAAACCTTGACTACTTGTCTTTGCCCTAGTGAGTCGTGCATTAAGTGAATACCCAAAAATCCCAACATTATCCGGATATTGATGAGTACGCCACGATAGGGATTTGTAGAGATTTTTCACCAGACGCATCTAGCACCAGTACCTTGATAATCTCCTGTTTAAAAAATGGGAACGTTTAAACGTCCCGTTTTTGCTTGTAAAAATTCTCCTCGCTCCCCTCTAGCTTTGTAGCTGGAATGGACGTCTGAGATGCTAAAACATCTACCTCACTTCTATGAGATTCAGCATTGCTCGAAAGTTCGGTATCTCTCGACCCGATTTAGCAAGCCTGCGAGTTGTGGCAATCTCGACTATTGCCGTTACCGCTACCGTGCTGGGAGTGCGGTATATGGGCGGCTTGGAGCCTCTGGAACTGGCTGGGTTTGACCAGCTCATGCGCTGGCAACCCATAGAACTAGAACCCGATTCCCGGCTTCTGGTGGTAGCCATCACCGAAGAAGACATTGAAGCTCAGGGGCAGTGGCCTATTTCCGACCAAGTTTTAGCCCAGCTATTGCAGAAACTGCAAGCCAATCAACCCGCTGTTATTGGTCTGGATTTGTATCGCAACCTCCCCGTAGCACCTGGTTACGAGCAACTGGTCGATCAACTCCAGCAATCTAACCTGATTGGCGTTCAAAGTATCGATACCCGTGCCGGAGTGCCTGCACCTCCTGACATACCCCCCGAGCGAATTGGGTTTAACGACGTACCCACTGATCTAGATAGTGTAGTTCGCCGCAATAATTTATTTGCTGAAGTAGTCGTTGAGGGTGAAACAGACGTTCTCTACTCGTTTTCACTGCGTTTAGCCCTTACCTATCTGGAGTCGAAAGGAATCTCGCCGTCTCCAGATAGCTATTACCTCAAATTGGGCAATTGGGAGTTTTTGCCCTTAGCAGAAAATTCGGGCGGGTATCAAAAGGTGGATGCGAATGGCTACCAAATTTTGCTCAACTACCGTTTGTCTCACACTGTTGCGCGACAAGTTACCTTTAGCGAAGTCTTGAACGGAGAAGTCGATCCAAGTTGGGTAAAGGACAAAATCGTACTCATTGGCTCAATAGCCCCCAGTCTGAAAGACCTGTTTGCTACACCTTACAGTCCCGCTCTCGAGGTAAACCCCAAGATGTCAGGGGTTTTAATTCATGCTCAGATGGTGAGTCAATTACTGGATGCTGCCACTGGCAAGCGAACCTTGTTCTGGTTTTGGTCTGAATGGGCAGAAGTCTTTTGGATTGTGGGCTGGATTTCAACGGGTATTATCTTGGGGCGGGTTACTTATCATCCCGTAGCGTTGAGTATCAGCGTTGTTGGCAGCCTGAGTGTTTTATCTAGCGCCTGCTTCTATTTTTTTAGCCAGGGTGGATGGGTGCCACTAGCTGCGCCAGCCTTAGGATTTGTCTTGGCAGTCGGCACTGTGGTTAGCTATCGGTCTTATCACGAACACAAAAAGCAAGAAATTGTGATGCGGCTGTTGGGACAAAACACATCCCCCAAGATTGCTCAAGCACTTTGGCAAGAACACGATCGCCTGCTCAAATCGGGCAAGCTACCGGGCATTAGCCTGACGGCAACCATGCTGTTTGCCGACATCAAAAACTTTAGCACTATTTCTGAAACAATGTCTCCTGAAGCTTTGCTGGGGTGGTTAAACGAACTCCTAGAGGTGATCACCCGTGAAGTTCTACAACACCAAGGCATTGTCAATAAGTTTACCGGTGATGGTGTGATGGCAGCCTTTGGAGTGCCAACTGCTCGCTTAGAAATGAGAGAAGTATCAGAGGACGCCAAAGCCGCTGTAGATTGTGCCATGACAATTAGCGAACACATTGAGGAGATGAACCAGAATTGGCAGCGTTTGGGTTTACCCATCATTCAGATGCGCATCGGCATTTTTACTGGAGGCGTTGTCGCTGGGAGTGTGGGGGGTAAAGACCGCTTGGAATACGGTATTATCGGCGATACCGTCAATACGGCTTCCCGCCTGGAAAGTTACGACAAAGAGCGTCAACCCACCAACTGCCGCGTCCTCATCGGTGACGCCACCTGGACTCACATTCGAGGGCAATTTGAGGTGGAAGATTGGGGAGAGTTATCTCTCAAAGGCAAGCAGCAAAAAGTAAAAGTACTTCACGTCTTAAGGCGCTTATCGGATAAGCATTCTAAAGTTATCGCGTCTAAGACGAGGCAGGAGCCAGGAATCAGGAGTCAGGAGTCAGAAGTCAGAAGATAGAAGTGATTTAGACTGACTATAGATAAATGAGATTTAGAAAGGCTCTTTTTTCCTAGTCTCGATTCCCTACTTCCCACTGCGAAAGGGTAGGGTCAGGTAATAAATTGTCAAATTTCGAGAGCAACATCGCCAGTATCCTTATTCTTGGAAGGCTAAAAACCTCTAACCCTTAAAGGACTGCCGCATTGATAGGGGACTGTTACTCTGGGGGCTTGAGGAATTCCCCCTGAAGCTCTCTGTTTTCCCCAAGTTGCGTAAGTCTTCAATTTCTTTGAAAGCGGATAGAAAAACATGATTGAAAAAATTTTGCTCGCTGTTGCCGGTCGGGGATTGTGTGAAGAAATGTTCAATATGTTGACGGAAATCCCCGTCATGCAAAAGGCATCCGTCACTGTCCTGCACGTTGTCACTCCCCAAGTCACTGCCGAAGCCATGTCCGCTAAGTTGGAAGAGGGGGGCAAGATTTTGGCAGATGCCGTTAAATCCTTACGAGTAGACCCTGAAAAAATCACCCCCAGACTCAAACAGGGAGACCCCAAAGACGTAGTTCTGCAAGTCGCACAAGAAGAGCAAGCTGACCTGATTATTATGGGTTCAAGAGGGCTCAAGCGTATCGAATCAATTTTGGAAAACTCAGTCAGCCAATATGTTTTCCAATTATCCTCTCGCCCCATGCTGTTGGTTAAGGATGAAATTTACGTCAAGCGAGTTAACCGTATCATGGTGGCAATGGATAAATCTGATTCCGCCAAACAGAGTTTAGATATAGCTCTGTCACTCCTGCGAGATATTAAAGGCAGTCAGCTTTATCTGGTACGTGTGAATCCTGACAAACAAAAGCCATCGGGTGAAGTGATAGACAATCCCGAACTAGATCCTGTTCTGGCATCAGCCGCAACTGAAGCGAAAAAGCAAGGCGTTGCGTATCGCTGTATCAACAGTACGGGTGAAGCTGGACGGGAGATTTGCCGTTTAGCTGATGAAATGAGTGTTGACTTGTTGATACTCGGCTCTCCCGAACGCCGCCCCAGTATTGCCAAGGCTCTACCCGATTTGGATCGGTTACTGGGGACTTCCCTATCTGATTATGTCCGGGTGTACGCTAACTGCCCTGTTTTGCTATCACGCACACCGGGTTGAAGACTTCCAGGGGGTGTAGGGAGAAGTGTTGTATTCAAGAAGATTTCTATTTTATTCTTTCACCACACCCCACTTTAAGGAAACCCCCACTTCGCGTCTGCAAGGTGGGGGCTAGAAACGGTTTGATAGACAGCCACTCTTAGGTATTTTTGTTACCTTCGCGGCTAGCTGTCTGGATGTACAGAATCAAAAGAAAAACAGTGGGAACCAGCACAAACAAAATGATGGCGATGAATCCTAGCTCGTTAACTTGCATTGAACTTAGTGCCTCTACGTTGTATTGAACCCGCTACTTTAAGAATATCATCGGGGTTTCTCCCTGGATACCTACCCGATCCAGAGAGTACTGTTTCACGGCTGAACCATAACCGCTCAAAGTATAACTAGACTCAAGGCACTCAGGGTTTAGTTTTGACGCTGATCGGTCCGTTTACTAGAGTTTGGCAGGCTAATCGGTAAGTATCCGGCTTTTTCTTCAGTTTTCGCTTTTCTGCATCAGTTCGAGGAGAGAGATTTTCTATGCCTTCGACTACTTCCACAATACAGGTGCCGCATTGACCGTAGCCTCCACAGTTCATCAACTTCCCCTTAAACGTGTAGAGTTCAATGGCATTTTGCAGGGCTTTCTCCCTGAGATTAGCCCCATCAGCCGCTACTACTTCCTGATTTTCCTTGACAAATTTGATATTAGCCATCTAGTCCTCCGCTAGGTAACTCCTGCTACATCCTAGAGCAATTAGCAGTACGGGCAATTATTACACCCTCTTGAATCATCCCCAGAGATTGCAACTGAGTTGTTTTTCCTTTCTTCTAGGCTAACGAATGGGGATTTAACCTAATTAGACATGACCTTTTGAATGCGTTTAGGATCGCCGAGGAGGGGAGGAGATTGAGCTGTATTGACGTTGAGAACGGCTGAATTGCCCCACTTTTGGGATAGCTGTTCGAGGATCTGGTCTTGCTGTTCCCGAAATTCCCAGATATTACTACTGCCGCCATTAATGATGGCAAACCAAACCCGCCCGCGATCGCTTGTGGGCATGACTCCAGCTAGGGCACTCACCTGCCGTAGGGTTCCAGTTTTAATGGCAGTACCTAACGGAATTTTTCGAGCGAACAGGGTGCCGTGGCGATCGCGTCCCGATTGGGGAAACACATCTTCTACACCCATTTGGTGGGGTTCTAGAACACGTTCAATTGCCATCAGCATGGCAGTCACGGCACGGGGGGAAATGCGATTTTCTACCCCCAATCCAGAACCATTAATTAATTGAATCTCGTTTTGGGGGACATCGGCAGACTCGGCGGCTTGTTTTGCAACCACCCCAGCACCGCCGACGGACTTCGCCAGCATTTCTGCCATGGGGTTGTTGCTGTAAACGTTCATGTGCCAGAGGATTTGAGCTAGAGGCAGGGATTGATGACGCAAGAGTAAGGTTGTGTTGGCAGGGGCTGTGGTTGGCACCTTCACCTGACCTGCGATCGCTACTTGGGGTTTGGGCGTCCTGGGTGGCATAGCGCGATGTTGGGTAGCAGCTTGGGGCGACCACCTGCTGGCATTGAGGGCTTGGTGGAGTAGCTTCCCTGCAATTATTGGGTCTTCTTCAAAGTTCATGTAGAAATCGCCGACGATGACTAAACTCCCCGTGACGCGGCGGATTCCGAGCTGATTGAGGCTATTTCCAATAGCGATCGCTTCTTCCCAAACAAATAAGGGATCACTACTACCTGTAACAACTAAGTCACCCTGCAACACTCCATTCTTGATCGATCCGGTGGTACTCACTAGGGTTTCAAACTGATGAGAGGGTTCCCATTTTTTCAAGCTTGCCAGAGTCGTGGCAATTTTCGTTAAAGAAGCGGCTGGCAGGGGAATGTTACCTTGGTGATCTGCTAAAATATTTTGCTCTGATTCCATCCATATACCTTGATAGGCGTTTTGCCCCCCTTTATCCTTCCAGGTTTTCAGGTATTGGCGCACGACTGCTTCTGCGGCTGGGTCTAGCTTTGACCAGGTAAATAATGGCATATCTTGCCAGGTCAGCATTTGAGCCGTACCCAGGGGGGTCGCAGGCGTTCCTGCCATCTTTACCAGTAGAGCCGCTAAACTAGAAGCAATCAATCCAGCACCAATTCGTTGTAACATTAACATCCCTCCTACATGGAGCATTATTGTAAAGACACGGGTGGCATTCTGAAAAGTTTTCTTCAAGTCTTTTTACCGGATGTCAGGCAGATCACATCAAGCTTTATGATGCATGGAGGGGTTCTGTTAAAATTTTTAAGGTTTCTATCATTTTGAGCAATGGCATCTCGCGAACGGATCGCAATCGACGCTATGGGAGGGGACTATGCCCCCGGTGAAATCGTTGCTGGAGCTATTCGGGCACAAGAGGAGTTGGGTGTAGAGGTTCTGTTGGTTGGCGATCCTCATGCCATTGAATCCTCCCTAAAGCAACACAGCAATTCATCTCAGTTGGAAATTGTTCCGGCTGAGGATGTAGTTGGCATGGATGAAGAGCCTTTAGTCAGCTTGAAGCGCAAGCCTAAGGCTTCAATCAATGTGGCGATGGATTTAGTCAAGCAAAAGCGTGCCGAAGGTGTGGTTTCTGCGGGTCATTCTGGGGCAGCAATGGCGGCAGCTTTACTGCGCTTGGGACGACTTAAGGGTATCGACCGTCCGGCAATTGGCGCAGTGTTTCCCACGATGGTGGCGGGTAAGCCTGTACTCGTCTTGGATGTGGGTGCTAATGTGGATTGTCGCCCTAAGTATTTGGAGCAGTTTGCGGTAATGGGTTCGGTCTACAGTCAATACGTGCTGGGGATACCGGAACCGAAAGTTGGACTGCTCAATATTGGGGAAGAAGAACGTAAGGGTAATGATTTAGCCGTCCGTACCTATCAGCTACTGCAAGAGAATCCTAGAGTGGCATTCATCGGCAATGCAGAAGGTAGAGATGTGCTGTCGGGTAATTTTGATGTCATTGTTTGCGATGGTTTTGTAGGCAATGTCTTGCTGAAGTTTGCTGAAGCTGTGGGTGAGATCGTGCTGCAAATCCTGCGAGAGGAATTGCCCCAAGGGTTACACGGTCAGATCGGTACAGCAATTTTAAAACCTAATTTGAAGCGGATCAAGCAGCGGATCGACCATGCCGAACATGGGGGAGGATTGCTGTTGGGGGTGGATGGAGTTTGTATTATCAGCCACGGTAGTTCTCAAGCTCCTTCCATTTTTAATGCGATTCGCTTGGCAAAAGAAGCGGTTGATAACCAGGTATTGGAGCGAATTCAGTCGAGTGATTTCAAGCGTTCTCGGCAAGCCGCTAGTAGTCAAAGCACAGAGGAGGGAGGCGTTTAGGGACTTGCGGCTTAATAATGTACCAATCAAGCTTGGCTAAATTAATGAATGCAGCTTTCCTGAATAGCAGTGGACACATATCTTAGGACAAACTCTGGTAGAGACGTTCCGGCGGAACGTCTCTACTAAATTCATATATGTCCTAACCGTCTTGGCAGTTGCTATAGTTTTCAAACTGTCGAGCCAGAGGTTATTACAGGCAACCTTAATGTACTGAGAACCCATGCCTTAATTGAAGCTCAGACTCAAGATTACCGCTTGCCTAACACAGTTGCCTGTCATCTGCATTTGTCGGGAGTTTAATGATTGGTGGACAGTAGGTATTCAGGAAGGGGTAGAATTGATTGGGTTTGGGAGCTGGAAAGATATCATAAGGTAGCATTCTTTGTTGATTCATTCTTCAGCTTCTGTTTGTCCCAGCCATTGATGGAGAATAGCTTTGAATCAATTCGGGGTAGGTATTGCCATTACCGGAAGTGGTTCTGCCACACCAGAAGTCGCTCTCTCTAACCATCAACTCAGTCAGATGGTTGAGACATCCGATGAGTGGATAGCAACTCGGACAGGAATCCGGGAACGACATCTAGCAGATGCCCAATCTAGTTTGAGCGAACTCGCTGTAGAAGCCTCCAAGGGTGCGATCGCTATGGCAGGAATTACAGCTAGCGAGTTAGATCTAATTATCCTGGCAACTTCAACACCGGATGACTTGTTTGGTAGTGCTAGCCAAATTCAGGCGCTGCTGGGAGCCTCGAAAGCAGTTGCCTTCGATATAACAGCCGCTTGCTCTGGCTTTGTCTTTGGTTTGGTTACAGCATCCCAGTTTATCCGCACTGGTGTTTATAAGAATGTTTTGCTCATCGGTGCCGATATTCTATCCCGTTGGGTAGATTGGTCAGATCGCAATACCTGCGTATTATTTGGGGATGGGGCTGGGGCTGTTGTCATGCAGGCAAACGAGAGCGATCGCTTGTTGGGGTTTGAACTGCGTAGCGATGGCACCCAGAATAAATCTCTTCAGCTTTCTTACATACCACAAAATAAAGAATTTGTCAATGGCATTGAGGTAGGTCAAGGTAATTTTCAGCCGATTACCATGAATGGCAAAGAAGTCTATCGGTTTGCCGTGCAAAAGGTGCCAGAAGTCATTGAAAAAGCCCTATTTCAAGCAAATCTTACCACTGAAGATGTAGACTGGCTGCTGTTGCACCAAGCGAATCAACGAATTCTTGACGCGGTTGCCCAGCGGTTGAAGATTAGCAACCATAAAGTTTTGAGCAATCTTGCCAAATATGGCAATACTTCAGCCGCTTCCATTCCCCTGATTCTGGATGAATCGGTGCGGCAGGGGAAAATTAAACCGGGTGATGTGATTGCTAGTTCAGGCTTTGGGGCTGGATTGACTTGGGGGGCGGCTGTCTTTCAGTGGGGTAGGTGAGAAGGGTTTTGTGGGAGTTGAATAGCGATCGCACTTTATTACAACTCACATCTTGCACCCGTCTCACTAACCGCCAGTGGTTTAAACCACTGGCTAATAGCTAAAGTCCTCTTAAGAGGACTGGATAAGAGTTTTATTCCACTTAAGCTATTAGCCCGGCGTTTGAACTCTGGGCTGATTTTCGGGCTTATCGACAATGGTGCAAGATGTCAGTTACAACCCATTCCCAATTAAAATAAACGATGCCTAGTAGTAGGGAGCGATCGCTAATTCTGGTGGGTTTTGTGCCTCTAAGAGAAAACCAATATTGCTGAGGTTGGTTCCTTCTACTGACTTGTCGCTAATTTCCCTAACAATAAAGCGTTCAGCGAGAGTTGGTAGCTAGGGCAAGAAGCGAGATTTCGAGTTCAAGTTGGTAACAAGGGGAGAGAGCTGAGATAATTTTTGAAAATTGGATTAATTTTCAGTAAAGCAGAGCGATAATTTTCTACATACGTCGCGCCAAGGAAGTTTGGCGTATCTTCTAATAAACAACGTCTTTTTAAAGATTGTATGGCTTTTAATAACTCTGTAGGAGGATGAGATATTTCCTGTAAAATCTGGCTCAAATTAACTGCATCTTCTTGTGTGGCTAAATAATTCATTACCTGTTTTTCTGACTCGGATAATCTGAGCCATAAACGACTAAGTTGAAATGTGATCGCATTACTTAATATCAAGTCAGGATAAGCTAAATATTCTGTGACTTTGCCAGCGAATAATTCTTGAATCATGGTTGCTGTCATTTCTAACCATAAGGGATGACTTTGATACTTTTCAATTAAGGTATCCCACATCTGTTCGTCTGACAGTTGTTTATCCATTAATATTTGTTTAGCAGACTCTCCCAAACCAGGAAGCTTTAAGCAGCGGGTGAATTTATGGCGAGTAGCAATTGTATCTTCTGGTTGTTCGCTAGTAATCAATAATAAACTACTTGCATGAGATAATTCGGCAATTTGTTTAAATAAATGATAATATCCGTCAAATTCTGCTTGATATTGACTAGCATATTGTCTTGACTGAAATAACATCTGTAAATCATCAATAATAATTAAACAGCGATGTTTGCGTAAAAATTTAAGCAATACATTGACTTGGCGATCAAGAGTACTGGGAATAATGGACGAAATAAAGCTTTGCAGTAAGTCCGTTAAAAAATTCTCGATAGTTGGACAATACCGAAGTCTGCGATAAACAATATAGTCAAATTGGGTTTGGATTTGTTCAATTAGTTTTATAGCTAGCGTCGTTTTGCCAATTCCGATAATGCCAACTAAGTTAACAAGGCGAACACAATCTTGGACTAACCAGGCTTTTAGAGTGTTTAATTCATCAGTTCGTCCGTAAAATTCGGTGAGTTCTGGGGCGGTATCTATGTCTAAGCAGGTTATTTTTTTATTTGGCTTGGATAGAGGAGAAGATTTAGGCGATCGCTTTTGTTTTGCACAAATAGTTACTTTATTACCATTTACTAAATATTCTATTGAACCACTGTTAGAGATAATGATTTTCTCTAAAATATTCCGTGCATTTAATTTATTAACATCTTCTCCTAAAACATCGGATAAAGCTTTCCATAATTCGTATGCACTATCTCGAACATGACCTTCACTTAAATTGTTTTCTGAGGCAATTTTGGCGTATTTCTGACCTTGTAGTGTACCTTTAAGAATTGCTTCTTGCAGATGGTCTAAGTGTTCGCCTGTATGAGTAAAGAGCAGTTCATCAGCGAGTTTCAAGGCTTCTGCAATGTCCATAAATGAGTTAGATGGGCGGGTTTTTCCGATTTCATCCGATCTTTCCGACATTTTCCCGACATTTTTGGGAGTTTTTGGGAAAAAGTTCCGATCTCCTTCCGATTGATAAAGGGCTTGGTATTGGGTTTTGATGGAGTTAAGCCAAAAGTTAAGAGTAATTTTAGACGGCTCAGGGTTAAACCGCAAATGTGCGGTATAAACCAACCCAAAATAGCATTGTACTCCAACTGCGAGCTAAGTAATAATTAGTTGGCTTAGTTTTTTTTTATGAAAGAAATTACGGTGATTGTGTTTTTTTTGATGAAGTTTTTATAGAGGGACTTGTATCAGATGTTGAGATAAAATAGAATATTTTCTATGTAAGGTTAAGCAGGATGATTCCTCGACTGACTCTCAGTTTCATATTTATATTTAGGAGATTTCTAATAATGCCTGATCAATTACCATCTCAATCATTACTGTCGAAAATCTTACCGAGTTTTGCTGCGATCGCTTCACTTGGGGTTGGGGTTACTGTCGCTGCTCAGCTACCTGCATCGGCGGCAATGCTTACCCCAGTGAATGTTGAGTTATCACTATTGGTCGATGCCTCTGGCAGTATTGACAGGAATGAGTATGCGTTGCAGATGGGAGGCTACCGAGATGCTTTCATCAAGTTATCCCCACTGTTTGGTTCAGGTGATTTTGGATCTGTCGCGGTTAATCTTATTCAGTGGACAGGCGCAAACCAGCAGGAGCAATCGATTCCTTGGATGTTGCTGAACAATCAAGCTAGCGCCCTCGAGTTTGCCAACCTAATTGGCACGCTTGTCAGACCTCGTTCAACTGGCACAGCTCCTGGTTCTGCGATTCAATTTGCCGCTCCCTTGTTTAGCAGTAATGATTATGAGGGGCAGCGTTGGGTAATTGATATATCAGGAGATGACCCCGCAGAGTCCGGTGTCTCGACCAGTGTGGCTAGAGACAACGCCTTAGCAGCAGGGGTATCAGCCATTAATGGATTGCCCATTCTTCCTAATAGAGCTGACACTAGATTAGAAACTTGGTACAGAAACAATATTCAGGGTGGGGTCGGATCTTTTACCATCTCTGCCTATGGATTTGAAGATGTTGAACGGGCGCTTGAGGAAAAATTACGTCGGGAGTTAACTGTCCCACCAACGGATGTCCCACCAACGGATGTTCCATCAACGGATTTTCCATCAACAGATGTTCCATCAACGGCTGTACCAGAACCGACAACAATTCTGGGAATATTACTAGCTGGTGGTGGATTGGCTTGTCTCAAGCGCCGCCAGCGAGCAATTTAAACGGTTAGCTTTTTAGAAGGTGTTACTAGTAGCCTTGTCGGTTGGATTGAAGCATGTAGGCGAAGCCTTCTCGAAGAGTAACCCAACACCTAAGACGCTATCGCGCCAATTGATGTTGGATTTTGCCGGATTCGATGAATGACAGACAACAGGCTCAAATCTACAGCAAATGCGATCTGAAGAGCAGCAGCGCTGGCGCGATCGCATCTTACTTTTTATCGATGAGCGATCGCGCTTTTTGTAGAGAATCAATCGCATTTTCATCAAAAATACCAAGGAGAAATACAGCATGATTAAGGCACTTCCGCTTTTCGCCTCCGTAGCGATGGTTGCTTTCAGTGGTAGCTCCGCTATGGGGGCTACCCTGGTTGGGTCAGAACTGAAACTTCGTCTTGAGCTACAACGCACTCCAACCAGTGAACTCTTAGTCAGTCCCTTTCCTGCGTCTGCAATTGTGAGCGAATCGGCAGTGGAGTTTCCAAACGCGCAGAGCTTAGGTTCAGTTCCAGGATTCTCCATTGTAAATGTTGCGATCGATGCAGGCGCAGATTACCTGGAGTTAGATTACCCTAATGCAGGATTTGGTCGATTTTCCAACACATTTAAGAACACCTACGTATTCACATTCTCTGCACCCGTTGCCTTGCAAATTACTGAGGTGTTGATTGACCCAAGCACCACGTTGGGTTTAACACCCGATCACGTCACTTTTGACGGCAACGAATTATCTGTGAATGTCCGAGGGCTATCCTACAATCGAAACTCGTTTGTTCGTCTCAACCTGAGTACTGTTGCTGCTTCTGAACCAGATGGTAGTCCCGTGCCGGACTCAGGTGTAGCAGTTCCCGAACCTAGCTCTGTCCTCTCGCTGGGCATCTTGGCATTGGCTGGAAGCATTCTCAAATGGCGTACCAAGCGTAACGCTCTTCAATAGACCTCTTGCATAAATTCTGAGATGCCCCCTAAATCCCCCAATTCTGGGGGACTTTTAATTCCTGTTCCCCCCAAGTTGGGGGGCTAGGGGGGCGAGAATCCAATGCGAGCAAGAGGTCTAATAATACCAAGTTGCGTTCAAACGTATAAGTTTCAAAGAAAATAGTAAAGTAAGGTCTGTAAATATGCCTGAGTCTATTGCTAGAAAAGTACCTCCGAGTTGGTTGGGATTCCACAGAGATGGGTTAATTACTGTATTAATCCTTGACTGTCTATGGATGTTTATAGAAGTATCTGCGGCAGCATCCATTGTTGGAATTCCTGCAATTCCCTTTATAGCGTTTGTGCTTTTTGGATTAACCTCCTACATTGTTTTCTCTAAGCAACGCATTTTGGGTAATAGTTATGTTGAAGCAAGTTGGATATCCCTATTTCTTGGTGTCATTGCAGGAGTTCCGATTCCTGTTTTTTTTACAATAGGATTTATGGTGATTGGAATAGTGAATAAAATATTGCCGAAAACTAAAGGAATAGAAGTCAAATTACCCACTCTAGATCAGCAAAATATGGGCAAATTCATCAGTGACTTTAAGGTAGTAGAAGAGTTGCTGAAACTAGCTGTACAAGAAGTTGATGCTTCACAAGTAAGCTCCAAAGTCTCTGAAAACATTAAGTTCTTGCAGGACAGAGGGATGATTCCAGCAGATCTGGTTAAATCACTAGATAAAATCAGGGGCACCAGAAACAATGTTACCCACTCAACTACAGAGATGCCTAGTGTGAGTGACCTGAGAGAGCTAAAAAAAGTCAAGGACGAAGTTGAAACAATTTTTAAGAGGTAGACAAAGTTTACTTTGGTAGAGCTAGCTAACACGTCGCGGTAGTAGACACCGAGAGATTACTGGGTTTGTTAACGTCTGATTAAGGAAAGCACAGTGATTGTGTTTTTTTTATGAAGTTTTTATAGAAGGGGTTGAATCAGATATTGAGAGAAAAGTTGAAGCATGAAATCTAACACCTAAGACGCAATCAAGCAAATAGATGCATCCACAAAGTCCATCCGTTAGTCCAAAGAGTAAAGGTAAGTCAAATCTCGTCCACAAGGCGCAAAACATTGTTATATAGAGGCTCGGCAACCCAAAATCCAGCTTCATTGACTAGAGCATCTAATAAAGGCTTTACCTCAGCAATCAAGCCTTGACTTTTCGCTTCGACCAGGATTCCCAAAATACCTGTGTATCGGAGGTTTAGTCTGGCTGCTACTAACCGACCCCGACGTTCATCAATCAAAACTTGATCGGCTTGAATCTCGACTGCTAGGGCGATCGCCTCCGCTTCTCCAAGGTCAAGTTCACCGCTCAGTGCTTCGACAAGAGTGCGATCGCTAACAGCACGAGTTTGAATCCAGTTAAGGGTTTGCACTTCAGTTGCACCCGCAACAGGAAAGTTGGGATCAGTCAGTTCTCGATAAACGGCTTCGGGCATGAGAACCGTTCCATACAGTTGATGAAGGAGATGAAGTTGGTTAATTGCAGCGAGATTGTTGATGGGTGATGTATCACTGACAATAATCACAACCTACCCATCTCTCGCAGGTTTTGAATGTCTTGTTCAAAATCTTCTACCCCGTAATGCACTGAAATACGGCGACTGGCGAGTAGGTGTTGAAATGCGACGCGGTGCATTCCTGCAAATCGGCTAGCTTGAGCAAGGGTAAGCTTTTCTCGCTGAAAGAGCATGACAGCGATTTCTTGACGCATTTCAGCCTCAGTCATGCGAGTTACGGTTAAAATTTCGTCAGAAACAACAACACTCATGGCTAAATTCCTCGCTACCCTCACTATTTTATGCCACTGAGCTAGTAAATGCCTGTGTGCTGTCCGAGCATTCGATGAATGACATCTACAGCAAATGCGATCGCATTTTACTTGATCGACGAGTGATCGCGCTTTTTGTAGAGAGTCAATCGCATTTTGCATCAAAAATACCAAGGAGAAATACAGCATGATTAAGGCACTTCCGCTTACTCTGGTATATAATCAGCATTGAGGATATCCTCTAAACTAAATTCAGGTTCCCTAGGAAATAGTTCTGCATCTAATTCGTATTTTTTCAGGATATCTTTCCTGGCATTAATATAACATTCGCTCCATAGCTCTGCTAACAATCCTCTGAGACTGGGGCTATCTTCCAATAAATATTCTATTTGCCTTCTTTGTTCAACAATAGTTTGACGCCATCCTCTAGCATTATTAGCTTTTTCAGCTTGCCAATACTTAATCTTTAAAAGATGTTCTATTAAAGTTGTAAATCGACTTTTTAATTCTTTTCTTTCGCTTCTGCCCATGCTTTCAATTTCTTCTATCAAACTATCAAAATCCACAAGCTCTAGCTGCCGCTCTTTTAATAATTTTGCTGTCGTTTGCAACCACAAATAGAAATCTTGTTCGTAAAGTTCTGATAGATTTGAGATAGATTGAACCTTTAAATCTGGATTCATATTGTCCTTACTTAATTATCAAATTTTATCTACCTAAAGTTGTTGTAATAGCTTGAGTCGTCGAATTACTGCTAGATTATAAATCACCAATTTTAGCTAAATTCACATAATAACACGCTTGTGCGATCGCGCTCCACTTAATTTTGTCAGCCTGTGTTAGAAGCACATAACATACCCTATTTTTGTGTAGAGATTTGGAGTAGTAAAACCGCCGATCAGAGGATGCTGTAGAGTCCCGTAAAACATCTTCTTTTATTGATGTTGGATTTCGCCTGATTCGGTGAATGATAGGAGCGAAGCCGAAGCCTTGACCAGAACTCTTGAGGCTTCCCTTCTTTGATTATTGGGAAGGCAGTCTAACTTTGCCGTTATCTGGCTTCTTACTAAATATACCGGACTTGATTTTGCATCTCGTCAGAGGTTACTTGATTGAGAATGGCGAGTAATCGTTGTGCGATCTCTTGAGGAGAACGACGGACAGCAAAAATTACTCCATAGTGCATCTGACCTGAATCAAAGTAATTCTGTACAAGTTCTTCAAAGTCAGTTCTATTGTGAGAAACCAGAGTTCTTGCTTGACTTACAGCATACGCAAGTTGCTCCGCATCAGTTGCGTGCAGTCGCCCCGCATCTCGTGCGGTAATGACATCAAAACCTCTCGCTTGAAGCAAATTGGCTACCAGTACATTGACATCTTCATCCAAATACAGGCAAATAAATACGCTGCTCACAAATCTCTAACCAATGGATCAATTAATTCATCAGGAATGCGGTTTTTTTCAATATACTGATTAATTTCGTCTTGGTGGTCACTGTAGTAAGTTAATGCTCCAAAGACTTGTCCCAAAGTAAGGTGTGGCATTCCTTTGGGGATTTCCTCCGGTGCAATGCCCATCCGCCAAGTTTCAACGATTGCTCGGACGGGCGTACGAGTTCCTCGGATGATTGGTTCTCCATGTAGAATCTCATCATCCCGGACAACATAAAGATATTCCGTCGCTTGAACCATGCTTACCCTTCAAGTCGGCTACTCTTCATTGTATCGTTAGTATTTAAAGCAATAGCTGTTTTCGTTCGCTTCTACCCATAGAGTTGAGGCGATCGCCCGTTGATTATCCTAGCAAGATCCCCGACTTCTTAGAGAAGTCGGGGATCTGGAGTACCTCACTTAACTTAAAAAGTGCTTTAATTAATCATTTCCACAGGTAATCTATCCATTACGTCTGTTATCTCCTTCGCTGGCTTTTGCGCCAAAAACTCCGCCAACTGCCCCTCAATTTGCTCCCTCACAATCTGACGATACTCTAAAAAATGCTCATTGTGCGCGCAAACCGTCAGGTAATGCTCCCAAACCGCCGGATTTCGCTTAATCATGCTAAATAAGTGATGCCAAAACTTCCAACGAGTTTTGCGCTTAACTCCCTGTCGCCAACAGACAATTAACAATGCTTTTAAATCAACCCAACTGGGTAACTTAAACGGCGGTTGGCACTTCGGTTCGCCCAACTTCAGAAAATACCGATAAACCCGATCTAAATATTGCTCCGACTCGTACAACTGCCAGAATGCCTCAACGTATTCCCTCGCAATCTCTTCTAAAGGACGAGTCGGAATAAAATTCATTAAGGTTGTTTGGTTAATATTCCCACCTCTGCCCCGCAACCGTCCCTCTTTCTCTAACCGATACCACAAAGCAGTATTGGGTAAAGCTTGCAACATCGCAAAGGTTGTGGTAGGAATTCCGGTTTGTTCCGCAAACCGCACAATGCGATCGCCTGCTCCCGACTTTTCCCCATCAAAACCGACAATAAAGCCAGCTATCACCCGCAATCCCGCCCTCGTAATTGTTTCTACCGAGTCAGCCAGGGAACTGCGAATATTTTGGAATTTTTTAGTTAATTGCAAGCTATCTTCATCGGGTGTTTCAATCCCCAAGAATACTGCATCAAAATAACACTCTACCATCAGTTCCATTAATTCCGAGTCTTGAGCCAAATCAATCGAGGCTTCAGTATTAAATCGGAACGGATACTGGTGTTCAGCTTGCCAAACTTTTAAGTCTTTCAGTAACAACTTAACATTGCGCTTATTGCCAATGAAGTTGTCATCCACCATAAACACGCCGCGCCGCCATCCCAGTTCGTAGAGGTAATCCAATTCTGCTAATAACTGGGCGGGAGTTTTGGTGCGGGGTTTGCGACCGTAGAGGACAATAATATCGCAAAATTCACACTGGAAGGGACACCCCCGCGAAAACTGCACCGACATCGAATCGTAAGCGTCGAACTCTAACAACTCAAAGCGAGGAATCGGTGTTTCTGTCACATTAGGTTTTTCGCCATTAGAGCGAAAAATTCCCGCCTTGTCCCCTCGTTGGATTGCCTCAATAAACATGGGTAGGGTAATTTCCCCTTCATCCAAAATCAGGTAATCTACCCCCACATCTTGGACTTCCTCCGGAACCGAAGTCGGGTAAGGACCCCCCACCGCGACTCGCTTACCGCGTCGTTTTGCCTCCCGAATTTGATCCAACAAATCTGGTTTCTGGACAATCATCGCCGAGAGAATCACGACATCTGCCCATTCCCATTCCTCCTCCGTTACTGCCCGGATATTCCGGTCTACTAGTTTAAACTCCCAATCTTGTGGTAGGATTGCCGCTACCGTCACTAACCCTAAGGGCGGCAGGAGTACTTTGCGATCGACTAATTCCAAGATTTTTTCGTAAGACCAAAAGGTTTTAGGAAACAGGGGATAGACGAGTAAAACTCTCATATAATTGCTAACCTCCTAAAGCTAGTCGCGGATTAACCCATTAGTTGCCAAGATTTATAGTTGTTACTACTATCTCAGCTTACCGTTTTGTTTTTTATTCTGAAAAAAGCAGTCAGTCTCAGTCAGGAAGACTGCCCAAAAAGTTAGACATATCACAGTACTCTAACAGTTCCCACCCGTTTTAACACTCTCCCTGAGTCAGCAATGCCAAAAGTAGGAGCGTTATCGGCAACACTCCTACTCAGGATGGGAATTTTCTGTCAGTCTGCTAATCAGTCCTTCAGCATGATTTATTCTTGTTCTGTGGGTTGTAGATAAATCACTGGGTCTTTGAAATTCGGATCATCTACGATGAAGATCGTACCCGTGCCATCTTCCCGTCCGATGATAATCGAGCTAAAGCCATCGATTAAGCGGCTGATCTCTTCACTGGTGAGATCCAAGATACTCGCGCCTGTATCAGATGCGCCATTAACTCGGATATCTTGAGCAATCGAGAACGGTCGAAACTTCAATTCAGCGCCATTGCTTTGGACTGCACTACCATCAGCAATATTCGTTTCATCCCCCGTAAAGATAATATCACCGCCCACTACTCCACCAGAAGCGTTGACACTGGTAACGTTAATCACATCCGATTTCAGCTCAACCTTGCCACCATCACCATCAGCCGAACTCGAATCTAAAATCGGAGCGTCCCCATTACTCGTATCAATACTACCTGCTTCATTCGTCGTCATGGTAATACTTCCACCCAAACCAACGCCATTGGAGAAGGAAAGAATACTGCTGGTTTGAATATTACCGTCAGCCGTTGTCAGCGTGACATCACCCCCACTGCCAGACTCCGAGCTAGAATCGACAATGGCAGTACTCAGGTCAATATCCCCTGTACCCGCACTGATTTCGGCACTAATTGCTCCGCCATTACCAGAACCTGTTGAGCTAGAGTCTAAATCGTCGGCACTAATATTGCCTTCATTGGTACTCAGAGCAATATCTCCACCCGTAGCCGGACTGTTACCAGAGGTTAACGTGCCTGTGGTGGCGTCAATGGAACCAATTCCATCCTCGATAGTCAGAGAAATATTACCACCAACACCCCCTGTCGTATCGGAGAAGGAATTAATACTGCTGGTGCTAATATTGCCTTCTGCTGTTGTCAGGGAGACATCACCGCCATCACCACCAGCCGCACTGGAATCTAACGTACCTGCTGTTGTATCAATTTGTCCAATTCTTTCGTCACTGGCAGCAATATCAAAGGTAATTTTACCCCCATCTCCGTCACCACCGGAGCTAGAATTTACGTCTGCGGTGCTAATACCCCCACCCGCCGTATCAATGGTAATGGCACCACCATCACCATTAGCTGAACTGGAATCTAACGTACTGCTGCTGGTATCGATAATTCCGGGAATATCTTTCGCTGTTAAATTAATTGCACCGCCAGTACCGCTACCATTAACACTGGAATCAAGATCGTCGGTTAAAATTTGTCCTTCATTAACGGTAAGGGAAATTGCGCCACCATTGCCATCTTCTGAGGTTGCATTCAACGTACCAACGGTAGTATCAATATCACCCGTTTGACCCGTTTTCAGAGTAATATCACCACCATTCCCGCCGCCCGTGGAACTCGTATTCACTGTTGCAGTTTGAAGGTTGCCGTTGGTGCTAGTGGCAGTCGTATCCAGGGTTACATTACCCCCATTCGCCACCGTTGAGCCAGTAGTTATTGTGCCGCCTGTGGCATCAATCGCTCCTTCTGTGCCATTCACAGTCAGGGAAATGCTTCCCCCCGTACTGCCAGCATTACTGGAGAAACTATCTAAGTTGGCAGTCGCAATACTACCTTCAAACGTATCTAAATCAATATCGCCACCATTGCCACCCTCGGAGGTAGAGTCTAACGTACCGTTGGTGACATCAATTGAACCTTCTCCGCCTTCAATTTTGAGGGTAATATTACCCCCAGTTCCTGCACCGTTTGAGAATGAATTGACATCGGCGGTGTCAATATTGCCTTCTGCGGTTGTGAGGGAGATACTTCCACCGTTACCTGCCTCAGAGGTAGCAAATAACGTACCACCCGCCGTATCAATGGCTCCAGTTACTTCTGAATTCGCCGCAATATCCATGCGAATCCTACCAGCATCCCCGTCACCACCAGAACGGGTATCCACATCAGCGGTGTTAATATTGCCACCACCCGTGGTGAGGGTGACATCATTGCCATTACCACCAGCCGAACTTGCGTTGATTGTACCGCTGGTAGCGTTAATTAATCCGGGCGAACCATTAACAGTGAGGCTAACTGCGCCTGCTGTTCCTTCATCGCTGGCACTCGCGTCAATAGTAGCCGTTTGGATATTGCCATCCTCGGTGGTTAGCTTAATGTCACCCGCATTACCGTCAACTGTCGTTGAGTCTAATGTGCCATTGGTAGTATCAATATCGCCACCGCCACCTGCATCAATATCAATTTTGCCGCCATTTCCCGTACCTGTGGCGCTGGAGTCGAGGTTATCGGTTTGAATATTACCATCACTGGTCGTGAGTTCAATTTTACCACCATCGGCGACAGTGGAACCAGAAGTTAACGTCCCACCCGTGGTATCAATGGAGCCTTCAATATCTTCAACCTTTAATTCAATTGTTCCACCAACACTATCAGCATCCTCGGAAAAGGTATTGATATCGGCGGTACTGATACTACCTTGAAACGTCTTCAACTCAACATTCCCGCCGTCTCCGGTTGCGGAGGTTGAGTCGAGTGTACCCGTTGTCGTATTAATTGAGCCAGTTCCGGCGGCAACATCCAGGGTAATTTCTGCACCAACACCACCATTGCTGGAGAAGGAATCAATAGTACTGGCGCTAATATTACCTTCATTCGTGGAAAGCTTAATTTCACCTCCGTCACCCTCCACAGACGTTGAGCGTAACGTTCCATTGGTGGCATCAATCGAACCCACTCCGCCATTAATTGTCAGGAAGATTTCGCCACCTTCCCCGTCATCACCAGAGGAGGTATCCACATCCGCCGTATCAATATTGCCAGCCGCAGTGGTGAGGGTTATTTTACCACCGTCTCCAGTCGCAGAACTCGCATCTAACGTCCCACTACTGGTATCAATTTGTCCCGTTCCTTCTGAATTAGCAGCAATATCAAAGTCAATATCACCGGCTGTACCGTCACCATTAACGCTGGTATCCACATCCAGAGTCGTAATATCGCCACCTGCGGTAGAGAATGTAACATTCCCGCCATCCCCAGACTCAGACGTAGAAGCCACTCTGACACCACTACTGCTAATATTAATAGCACCGAGTCCAGCGGTAACATCCAGGTTAATTGTGCCACCTGTACCCGAACCTGTAGAACTGGCATTTAATCCGCCATTGACTTTAATATCACCACCGGATGAAGTCAGGTCAATCGTGCCGCCGTCTCCAGATGTAGACGTATCGATATAACCGACTAATAGACTAGCACCTGAAATGTCAATACTCCTACCTTCAGCGCGGATAACGTCAGCCGAATCATTCATAATAAACGCACCTGAACCATCATCATCCGCATCGGCGGTAAAGGTTAGTGACCCACTCCCCGGCTTAAATAGTAATTCATCATCCGGCAAATCATTAACGGAAATATTATTCGTCGCTTCCAGAATAATATTAGTATCCCCGGACATTCCTTCTAGTTCTGATTCGTAGATTTGGAAGGTTCCACCCGTGGGAGGTTCAGAAGCAAGAACTTCAGCCGTCGCCGCATTTGGATCAGTTCCCAAGGCGTTTTCTAAACTGCCATCATCATCCCCATCATCAGGACTACCATCACCGATAATGGCGATATTCTTCGGGTCAAGTAGCAGCGTACCAAAGTTCCCATTAGCGGCGGATGTATTAACAGTTCCGTCAAAAATCAAACTGTCTTTACCCGATACCTCCACAAAACCACCATCGCCAGAATATTCACCGCCACGAGCCGTAATGTTACCGTTAAAACTGGTAATTTGGTTTGACCAGACAACGGCTTGACCACCAGTGCCGTTATCCGTAGCATTAACATTAATCAGGGAATCAGAACTTACAAAAGTACGAGAAGCCGTTGGCAGAGTTCCTTCACCTTTAAAATCACCTCCAACTGATACCCGACCACCACCGTTTGTACCAGAAGCATCAATAGTAGCATCAACTAGAGCAACGCGATCGCCTAAAATATTCACACCACCCCCCGTCTGGGAACTCGCTGTATTCAGAGTACCAGCAACAATTGCCGTACCAGAATTTACAGGAACAGTAGTTGCTGATTCCGTTAGTTGCACCGTGCCATCTGAATTCGCGGCTACCCCGGTGGTACTTTCGTTCCCCGTCAGTAATTCGGGTATAGACAGAGGAGAAATGCCAGCAGCACTGGGTAAACTACTATTATTAGCGATCGCAGTTGACTCAACTTCCAAACTCAGAATCATCCCTTCTTGGGAGATGCGCACTCGATTCTCGCCCGGTACTGCCGTAACCGTAATATTACCCCCCGGTGTCGAGATAGTTCCGGTATTAATAACAGTGCCACCCAGCAGCGTTAAATTCTGCCCTTCACTCACTGCCAAATCGCCAGCATTAATAATACCTCCTGGCTCATTCATCGTAAAGGCAAAGCCATTGGGAGAACCCACTAAAGCTTGATAGTTGTTATCCCCAACAGCATAAAACCAACCGCCTTCAAAACTGATACCATTCGCCGTCGTCGCTGTAAACGCTGCTGGCACATTTAAGCTCGCATTCTCACCAAAAACAATCCCGGCTGGATTCATTAGGTAAAGGTTCGAGTTACCTCCTGTCACCTGAATTAAACCATTAATTAATGAAGCATCACTAAGGTTGTTGATAACAGAGTGGTGAAAAATTTAGGCTCAAACATCAATCTTTTTTTAGTTGTCAGCAAGTGCTAACCCCTGAAGAGCAAATCTGGTTAATCACCGAGCATTGCAACATTAAGTTTCAATGACATGAAGCGCTTTCTCCGGTAACTCTAAAACCGGATTTGTCTGACATCCTCTATTTAGTATTTAGATGTCCTCTAGGGATCGCCGCTTTATAGTAGTGGATTGATGATCCATTATTTCTCTGCTGAAAGATAGATAAAAATAGATTAAAACTACTAAAAAATCTACTCTAAGATAGAAGAAATGGGCAGGCTTTTTGTGTGTCTACTACAGAATGATTTTTTTGGGAAGTTCCCTTACTTCCGCCAACTTCCCGAGGTGCGCTCGTAATAACTCCAGTAGAGCAACTCTAACTTGCCGCCATACTCCTGAATCATGGCAAGCTGACGGCGATACAACCCCCGAAAGGTGTTGGCAAACACCAATGTAAAGATTGCCACGCACAAACCCGCAACCGTTGTGATTAATGCCTCACTGATGCCTCCCGTGACGCCTTGAGTAACTTGACCGCCAATATCACCGATTCTCAAGGCAGAAAAAGCGTTGATCAACCCCAGAATCGTACCTAAAAGACCGAGTAGGGGTGAAACACTGATAATTGTCTCAAATGCCGTATTGAAGCGCTTCAGGACAGGTAACTCCGCTTGCGTCGCCGTTTCTAATGCCAGTCGAAATTTTTCTGGGGTGGGAGATTGGAGTTCTAAAGCCGCTAGAAAAATTCGCGCGATCGGCAAATCGCTATTTTTTTCCAGCTTGAGAAACGCTTCGGGGGGATTTTGCTCGTAGAGGCGGATAACATCCCGCACGAGGCGCTGCTGGCGTTCGGTGATTCGCATCCAAAAGTTCGCCCGCTCTAAAATGAGAGCGATCGCTAAAAGCGATAGAGCCAGCAGGGGCAACATGACTACCCCACCCAATGAAAAAAAAGCGCTGATTGGCATTATTGCTTCACTGTAATACAAATACTGATGATTTAGAACACTTTAATGCTGATTCAGAAAAAGCGATCGCGCAAATTTCAGAAGGTGTCTCACAACTCCATCGCTGAACACCCATGTAGTCATCCTCAAGTGAATGGCACTAACTTAAGGGATAAGAAGAAAATTGTCTACAGTGAAACTAGATCTGCGGTATAAATGCTCCTATGACTTCTACTGCCAACCCAGCATCCCTCACTACAGCCCTACCTGACCATACCCAGTTACCAGAATCCGATGGTACTTTTGTGAAAAATTTCCAGGAGCATCCGCAAAGCATTCTCTTAACAGACTCAATTGAATCCCTACTGCAACAGCGTCACCCTGATAGGCAATATTGTATTGGTCAAGATTGCGGGATTTACTGGCGTTTTACTGATCCACCAGAACGGGGAGCAGAAGCACCTGATTGGTTTTATGTACCCAATGTACCGCCCACTCTTAATGGTCAAATTCGCCGTTCTTATGTATTGTGGCAAGAGTTGATTCCACCTTTCATTGTCATAGAGTTTGCTTCAGGAGACGGTTCGGAGGAACGAGACAAAACCCCTCTATCTCTAACTAACCGAGAAACACAACAGAAGCCAGGTAAATTTTGGATTTATGAACAAGTCATTCGTCCAGCCTATTACGGAATTTACGAAGTTAGTCGCCCTAGTGTTGAGGTGTATTGCTTAGTGGCAGGTCAGTATCAGTTACTAACAGCAAATGAGAGGGGTCATTATCCTATTTCACCCTTGGGGGTTGAGTTAGGAATTTGGCAAGGTCGATATCAGAATTCAGAACTTCCTTGGTTACGCTGGTGGGATGAGCAAGGGAATTTATTGTTAACAGGTCATGAACAAGCCGAACTGGAACGCCACCGAGCAGAACAAGCTGAATCGCAGTTAGAGCAGGAACGTCAAAGAGCAGAACGGTTGGCAGCCCAGTTGCGAGCAGCAGGAATTGAACCGGAGGCGTGAGCGTCGCCTTAACGTTACTATTGACTCATTCTGTCTACGGATTATTGGGAATCCGCTCGATTTGAGCATATCCACTGAAGATGAGCTTTTTCCCCTGAGTTTCCAAGCGATTGATCCGCATCGTCACGCCATCTAGGTTGAAGCGATCTAAATCCACCATATTATTCAAAATCTCATCCAGTGCGGTACTCAAGGTTTGAGAAATCTCGCGCAATGACTCCGGTATATCATCGGGTTCAAACTGGGAATCCTTAAAGAGAATACGACGCCGCCGCTCAACTGCCAGGGTTGATGTCATGCTAATCGGCACTAACTCCCGATTGGGCAGGTTAACTTTGGCAAAAAGCTTGATGCGGTTGTTGGGTTGCAACTGTAGGTGTACGTCTGTGAAGGAAATGGGGTTGCCTTCGGAAAGTTCGCTCAAAGCGGGAATAGACAGGTTTTCTAAGCGCTTCCTCACCAGTTCCGCTTTGAAAGATTGATTGATATCCGCTTCTGTTAACACAACTTGGGCAACGGCTTGAGTGGGTTGCTTAAGACTAATCTTACCCTTGAGTACCGAGCTAAAGTCCAGTGAAACTGCGTCGGTTTCAAAGGACATCTCCTCACTCCGGAAATCCCGGCGAATGACCAAGCCACGACCGCTCATCTTGAAGCTATCAATGCTACCTTGTAATAACTTACTGGAAGGGTAGCATCGTACCGAGACATCGATAGACTCGCTCCGAGTAAAGAGGTGGCGAATTGTGTTGCTGGCAACGGTATTGAGCATTTGCTCACCCCAGTCAGTGCCAGATTGATTGGTTGTACCAAGAAAGCCACCGAGCATATCCTTTGCAGATCCACAAGAGTCCTCTCTATCTTTGTAACAAAATGTGAATAACTCGGCAATCCACCTCTAGACTTACCAAGAGGAATAAAATAGCGTGGAAATAGCTTGCCGCAACGGATTCGCGTTTCTCACTTGACCTCGGGAACAAAATTTCTGAGTTCAACTATCAGTTTTACTAAAGTGAAGCGTGCATCGTCTCTACCATCAGGAATGTCTAAATTCTGGCTCTCTCCTAGGGAATTCTCTAGAGGAAGAGAGAGCCTCAGCATTCCCCAATCGTTAAATATGCCAAAACTAATGAACCAGGTCACTACCTCACCTAATCGTGGGTACTCTCTCAGGAAGGTGATTCAGAGAGTCTTGACGCCAACTCAAAAGCTCCTGACAGCTTGCTTGTTACCGCTTGCCGCCTGTTTTTTGCCTTCGATTGCCGCGTCTCAATCAATAAGCTCAGATAATAGCACAGATACGGTTATTAATCAAAGTAGCCCTTCAATTTACGATATTAGCGGCGGCAAACTCAGTGAAAATGGGGCAAATTTATTCCACAGCTTCAGTCAGTTTGGATTGAGTGCTGGTGAAATTGCTAATTTTCTTTCTGATCCGTCCATTCAGAATATTTTAGGGCGAGTTACCGGAGGCAACTCCTCGCTGATTAACGGTTTGATTCAAGTTACAGGGGGTACGTCTAACTTATTCCTGATGAATCCCGCCGGAATTATCTTGGGTGCTAATGCTCAACTCAATGTTTCCGGTGACTTTACCGCCACCACCGCCAGCCGTATAGGTTTTGGCAACGATAGCTGGTTCAACGCCTTCGGAGCTAATGACTATGCCGCCTTAGTCGGAAATCCCAGTTTATTTGATTTTGGGATATCTGGAACCCCTGGCGCGATCGCCAATGCGGGTAATTTAACCGTTGCAGATGGGCAGACTCTAACCTTACTCGGCGGTACGGTAGTGAATAGCGGTCAGCTAACTGCACCAGGGGGCAATATTAACATTGTCGCCGTGCCAGGAGAAAATTTAGTCCGCATTTCTCAAACGGGTCATATACTCACTTTAGAAATTCAACCCAGTCAAGCTCTTACCTCTGGGTTCAATCCCCTCTCTCTACCCGAATTACTAACCGGTTCGCCTGAGTTGCAAACCGCAACCGGATTGGCAGTTAACCCAACAACGGGTGAAGCGATTCTCTCGAGTTCGGGTTTAACCGTACCGAATTCAGCCGGTACAGTGTTGGCATCTGGCACCCTGGATGCTTCAGTCACCTCGTCCTCTCAACTAGGCGGCGGCGTCCAGATTTTAGGCTATTCCGTTGGTTTTTGGGGTGATATCTTAGCTAGAGGGGGTCTTAGTGGTGGTTTTGTACAGGTTTTAGGAATTGACAATCTAACCTTTGAGGGCAAAGTAGACACATCGGCAGCAAACGGGAATAATGGTGAGCTATTAATCAACGCGGCAAATTTAACCCTGATTGATGCCCCAACCCTAACTAGCACACTCAATTCTGACGAATCGCCATCACCCTTTAACCCAAACCGTCCGAGTAACACCCTAGCTTGGGGAGAACTTGCCGATTTAGCCCTCAAAAATAATTTGGTTGTGCAAGGGCGGGGGGAAATTGCGATCGCAGATATCATGGGTAATACACCAGGTGTAACTCAGAACAATCTGGCAACCTTGGGTTCAAATGCAGGTAATCTAACAATTCGCTCTACAGAAGGTTCGATTACGTTTCAAGATATCAACGACACCCTGCAAAGCTTTGGCAGTGCCATTACCCTAGAGGCATTTGACAGTATAACTGCCGGAAATTTTCTCACCGGAGGCGGCACAGTCACGCTGAATGCTCAAACAGGCAGTCTGAGTGCAGGCGAGATTAATACCCGTTCGACCGATGGAGATGGCGGTAAGGTGTTATTAAATGCGGAGCAGGATATCACCCTGGGTTCAATTAATACCCAAAGCCTGGGGAATGGGCTTGGGGGTTCGATGGATATTAACGCGGGCAGATTTTTTAGCGCAACCGATACCTTTAGCGATCGCAACAGTAACACAACTAGTCTTTCCAGTGCAGGCGGGGCTGGTGGGGGTTCCATCCTCATCCGACATGGAGTTAACTATCCCGGCACGGCTTTTACCGTGGGGCAACAGTTTGATGGGGTAAATGGTACGGCGGGGACAATTTCCACAGGGAATGATAACCAAATTTCTTCGGGAGTCTATCTAGGTTCCTACAGCCAGGGAACTCCTCCCAGGGATATCCAAATTATTACTTCTGAAAATGAGCCATTCCTACAGGACAATCCCTTACCCCAAGAAATCCTGCCTTCACTCCTACAGAAAACTATCCCCTTCACTACGGATACGTCAGCCTCAGACAGTCCGCTCCAATCCCAAAGCGATATCGTATTTCAGCAACTTGAAGAGCATTTCACCCGCCAGTTCGAGCAATACCTTGGCAGTGGGATTGAACCAACCAACGTTACTCTCAGCGAAGCTCAAGATACTCTAGAGCAAATAGAAACGGAAACCGGCGTTAAACCTGCCCTAATCTACGCTATTTTCATACCCGCTACCCTCAGTTTAGAGGCAATCGATGGAACTCAACCCAAGCTAGATAGCGACCAACTAGAACTAGTAGCGATTACAGCACAAGGGCAACCGATTCGCAAGCGCTTGGAAGGAGTAACCCGCCAAGACGTTCTCAAGGTTGCTCAACAGTTTCGGGCAACGATTACAAATCCCAATAATCGTCGCGGTTATCTTTCTCCGGGCAAACAGCTATATGATTGGCTCGTTGCTCCCCTAGAAGCTGATTTACAAGAGCAGGGAATTAAGAACCTAAGCTTTATTTTAGATAACGGCTTGCGATCAATACCCCTTGCCGCTCTTCACAATAGTCAAGAGTTTTTGATCGAACGCTATAGCATCAGTTTAATGCCCAGTCTCAGATTCACCGATACTCGCTACCAAGATATCCGCTACTCTCAAGTTTTGGCGATGGGAGCCGAAACATTTGCGGATCAAAACCCCCTACCCGCAGTTCCCCTTGAATTATCTCTGATCACAAGTCAGCTCTGGCAAGGGAAATCATTCCTCAACGATGCCTTTACCCTAAACAATCTCAAAACCCAGCGGCAGCAAACTCCATTTGGGATTATTCACCTGGCAACCCACGCTGACTTTGAACCTGGAACGCCGGAAAACACTTACATTCAACTGTCCAACGGCAAGCTGCGATTGAAGCAACTTCGCGAACTGGGTTGGAGTAATCCCCCCGTAGAGCTGTTGGTACTGAGTGCCTGTCGGACAGCGCTGGGAGATGAACAGGTGGAGTTGGGCTTTGGGGGGTTGGCAGTACAGGCAGGTGTTAAGTCCGCCTTAGCCAGTTTGTGGTATGTCAGTGATCAAGCCACCTTGGGACTGATGACTGAATTTTATCAGCAACTCAAGCAAACCTCTATTAAGACAGAGGCACTCAGACAGGCGCAGTTAGCTATGTTGAAGGGAGAGGTACGCCTGGAATCGGGGTATTTGTACAATACTCAAGGGAACGTAGTATTGCCGTCAGCTTTAGCTGAACTGGGAAACCAATCATTGAAGCATCCTTACTACTGGGCAGCGTTTACCATGATTGGCAACCCTTGGTAAACTCAACTTCTTCTTGGGAAGTGAGAAAGAAAACCCGCCTGTATAGGAGAATAAGGCAGTAGCCAGACCAACCAATTTATGAGGTTACTGTGACAGCATTTTTATTGGTGACAGACTTAGATAATACCCTGGTAGGTGATGACGAAGCGATGAGCGTACTCAATCAGCGGTTGAGTCAGCATCGCCAAGAACACGGGACAAAGATAGTTTACTCGACTGGGCGATCGCCTGCCCTCTATCGACAACTGACTACCGAAAAGTCTCTCTTACAACCCGATGCCCTCGTTACCTCAGTCGGGACGGAAATTTGCTTTAATCCTGTTGAGGAAGTCTTTGACTCAAATTGGGCGCAAATGCTCTCTAATGGCTGGAACCGAGAAGAAGTCGTCGCTACTGCTGCCCATTATGCCGATCTCACTCCCCAACCCGAATCCGAACAGCGTCCTTTCAAAGTCAGCTATTTCCTCGGCGAACAAATCGCGACAGAAGTGCTGCCCCGCTTGGAATCGGCTTTAAAAGAGAAGGGTTTAGATGTCAAGTTAGTTTACAGTGGCAGTCAAGACTTAGACATTCTGCCTCGCCAAGGCGATAAGGGTTTGGCAGTTCAGTTTCTACGGCAAAAGTGGGGTATTGATGCCGCACAAACCGTAGTATGCGGTGATTCTGGCAATGATATTGCTTTGTTTAGTGTCGGAGAGGAACGAGGCATCATTGTTGGCAACGCTAAAGCAGAACTTTGCCAGTGGTACAACTCTCACAAAACGGATAACCATTACCTAGCTCAGGCACACTGTGCTGGTGGTATTCTAGAAGGCTTGCACCATTTTGGTTTTCTTGGTAATTAGCGATTATAGCGGTTCTCAGTTGCATGGAATACAGCGGGTTTCAGAAGACACCAGACAGGAGTCAGAAGTATAGATGAGTGTATTCCACTCAGCGGAGAACCGCGATATAAAAGATAACTATCATCAGTTAGATTCGCTACATTCATCCGTTGCCACCAATGACCCAGGATTAATGAATAATGATTGGTTATCTTAAAGGCACAGTTGCTAACATTCACAAAAGCAGTGGCAATCGGGTTACTTTGATTCTGGACGTTAACCAGATTGGGTATGAAGTACAAATTCCCCGTCGCTTATCCCAGGAACTTCAGCTAAATTCAGAAAAAATAGTACAAATTTTTACCCACCTGCAAACTCGAGAAGACCAACAAGTATTATACGGCTTTGCCTCGGCTGCTGAACGGGATTTGTTTCGGCAGTTGGTGAGTGTGAGTGGAATTGGCACCCAATTAGCGATCGCACTCATCGACACCCTTGGGCTGCAAAACTTAGTGCAAGCAATTGTTACAGGTAATATCCGCGCCTTATCCAAAACTCCTGGTGTTGGCACTAAAACCGCTGAACGCATTGCCCTAGAACTGAAAACAAAGCTGGCAGAATGGCGGCAGCTTGCTGGAGTTGGCACCCCCGCTTCCTCAAAAAGTCCAGCCCCAGCCATTTTAGAAGATGTAGAAATGACCCTACTAGCTTTGGGGTATGAAAATCAAGAAATTACCCAAGCGCTAGACGCCATTAGCCAGGATGAACTGCTGGCGAAGAACAGGAATGCAGAGGAATGGATTAGAAGTGCGATCGCTTGGTTGAGTCAGTAAAACTTATTTACTAGGACTTGTAGCAGTCAATCTAACAACTGTTTTAAAAAGTATTTTTCTCCTGACTTGACTCTCCAGCCAACTGGAGGGTCAATAATAAACTTAGGTCTAGAGTCTCGATATAAATCATTTAAGGCTATGACACTACAACTGAAAGTCCCCAAAATTGCTTGTTCTGCTTGTGTCAATACCGTCACCAAAGCCGTTCAGTCAGTAGATCCGGCAGCAACAGTAGCTGCTGACACGAAAACTAAGATCGTCAGGATTGAAACAAATAAATCTGAAGCGGTAATTAAAGACGCGATCGCCAAAGCTGGCTATCCCGCCGCTTAAGTATTTCCTAAATTCAAGGGATAAGAATCTGAACCAATGACTAGTGACTAATAACCATGGATACAATAACACTCAAACTGCGAGGCATGAGCTGTGCCTCTTGCGCTAGCAATATTGAAGAAGCTATTCGCTCTGTACCAGGAGTAAATGAATGCAACGTTAACTTTGGTGCAGAGCAAGCCAGTGTAAAATATGACCCCCAAAAGACGAATATAGAAGCAATCCAAAACGCTGTTGAAGAGACAGGCTATTCAGCTTACTCCCTCCAGGAACAAGAAATGATCACTGGAGAAGATGATACTGAAAAAGCTGCCCGAAAAGCAGAATCCCGCGACCTTTTAATTAAAGTTATTGTCGGAAGTGTAATTAGTGTCATCCTAATTGTGGGTTCTCTACCCATGATGACGGGGTTGCAGTTACCCTGGATTCCTGCATGGTTGCATAACTCTTGGTTTCAGTTAATCCTGACAGCACCCGTGCAGTTTTGGTGTGGTTATGGGTTCTATATCAATGCTTGGAAAGCCTTTAAACGCCATACCGCAACCATGGATACGCTGATTGCATTGGGTACGAGTGCGGCGTATTTTTACTCGGTGTTTGCCACTCTATTTCCTGACTTTTTCATTAATCAAGGTTTGATGCCAGAGGTATACTATGAAACCGCCGCTGTTGTTATTACCTTAATTCTGTTGGGGCGGTTTCTGGAAAATCGCGCCAAAGGTCAAACATCAGAAGCGATTCGCAAGCTTATCGGTTTACAAGCGAGAGATGCTCGTGTGATTCGAGATGGGCAAGAAATCGATATTCCTATCGAAGAAGTCCAAATTGATGATGTAATCTTAGTACGTCCGGGAGAAAAAATTCCCGTTGATGGTGAATTGACAGAAGGCAATTCAACGGTAGATGAAGCGATGGTGACGGGGGAAAGTTTACCTGTTGGCAAGCAGCCTGGAGATGAAATAATTGGCGCTACTATTAATAAAACAGGTAGCTTTAAATTCCGGGCAACGCGAGTTGGTAAGGATACGGTTTTGGCACAAATTGTCCAACTCGTGCAGCAAGCACAAGGTTCTAAAGCGCCCATTCAACGATTAGCTGATCAGGTGACGGGATGGTTTGTGCCTGTGGTGATTGCTATTGCGATCGCTACTTTTATTATTTGGTTCGATGTTATGGGAAATTTAACCCTGGCACTAATTACTACAGTCGGTGTTTTAATCATTGCCTGTCCTTGTGCTTTGGGTTTAGCTACTCCTACTTCGGTAATGGTAGGAACGGGTAAAGGTGCAGAAAATGGTATTCTAATTAAAGGTGCAGACAGTTTAGAGCTTGCACATAAAATTAGGACAATTGTTTTAGATAAAACAGGAACTTTGACAGAGGGAAAACCCACAGTTACAGACTTTATCACCGTACTGGGTACTAGGGACGGTAACGAATTAAAACTTCTGGGTTTGGCAGCCTCTGTAGAACGCAATTCTGAACATCCTTTAGCAGAAGCAGTGGTTAGATATGCTCAATCTCAAGAAGTTAAATTAACAGATGCTAGCAATTTTGAAGCTATTGCTGGAAGTGGTGTTCAAGGAACTGTCTCAGAGCATTTAGTGCAAATTGGTACGCAGCGTTGGATGGAGGAACTTGATATTGATATCAATGTTTTCCAAGAGCATAAAAATAGGTGGGAAATAGCAGGAAAAACAGTGATTTGGATTGCTGTTGATCGGGAAATTCAGGGGTTGATGGGAATTGCCGATACTCTTAAATCGTCTTCACCTGCTGCGGTTATAACACTGCGGCGGATGGGTTTGGAGGTGGTGATGCTAACAGGAGATAATCGACCAACCGCAGAAGCGATCGCATCAGAAGCTGGCATTACCCGCGTCTTTGCCGAAGTGCGACCTGACCAAAAAGCAGACAAGGTGAAAGAATTGCAGTCAGAAGGCAAAATTGTGGCAATGGTGGGGGATGGGATTAATGATGCGCCTGCCTTGGCACAGGCAGATGTGGGGATTGCGATTGGGACAGGAACGGATGTGGCGATCGCAGCTTCTGACATCACCCTGATTTCTGGAGACTTGCAGGGTATCGTCACTGCCATTCAACTCTCCCACGCCACGATGCGAAACATTCGCCAAAATCTCTTCTTTGCCTTCATTTACAACGTTGCTGGAATTCCGATTGCTGCTGGAATTTTGTTTCCTATCTTTGGCTGGTTACTGAATCCAATTATTGCAGGCGGAGCGATGGCGTTTAGTTCTGTCTCTGTCGTGACTAATGCTCTGCGTTTACGAAATTTCCAGCAAAAAAACACCTAAAAATTATTTCAATGGTTTAGCACAATGGTCAACAAAAATAATATTTTGGGAAGTTTAGCGGGTATTGGATTTCTGCTTTCAATTGTCTCAAATGCCGCAGTGGCTGAGATGCCACTTGAAATGCCAGCATCCTCAACAGAACAAACAAGTCAATTCCGCCGTATCGAGCAACCTTTAGCGTTGAAACTTGCTGTCACCTTAAGTGGCTTAGGTTTAATTGGACTAGAACTATGGTGGTTTCGTTTCAGTAAAACAAAAGCGGCTCAAGCTGATGTTAATCAAGAAATGCAGGAGATGACAATTGCAGTAGACGGGGGTTATGAACCGAATCGAGTAGTTGTCAAGGCAGGTAAACCTGTACGGCTCAATTTCTTACGCCGCGACCCCAGTAGTTGTTTAGAAAAGGTCTTATTACCTGATTTTCATATTGCTAGAGATTTGGAGCTGAATCATACTACCCCAGTTGAATTTACCCCCGAACAACCAGGGGAATATCAATTTACTTGTGGGATGAATATGTTTCGGGGAGTTGTGGAAGTGGAAAAGTAACAAAAAATAAATATTTTCTGAAACAGAAGTTTTATCCAAACGAGCTTAACTGGAAATTTCGGAATAATAATTTGTAGGAACGGGTTTAACCAAGATATTGGTTTTTTCACCTAGATATCGGTAAACCCGCCCCTACAACAACCTGCCATTACCAGCCTTGATGCATCCTACCCATTCCCGGACGACGAGGACTGCCATCTCTACCGCCGTGCATACCTCCCGGCATTCCAGCGACACCGAACCAATCTTTTAACCAGCTTCGCATCTGCCAAATTTCATCTCGTTGAGTGGTAGCAATGTGTTGCGCGAAGGGACGCACGGGTTCATGTTCGACGAGATTGTGATTCACCAGCATTCGTGACATCATCACAGCACCCATATGGTGCATGATCATGTCTTCTAAGAAAGCTTGATCTAGTTCATCTCTTTGAAGTTGACTTAAATCGCGCATCATCGGTGTATAAGTCAGCGAACTTTCCTGCCCCAGGTACCACTGATCTAACCAACTCTGCATTTGCTCAAGCTCGGCACTTTGTACGTTAATAATGTTTTGAGCAAAGGCTCTCATTTCGGGGCGATCGCTCCTTTCTAGCACCAATTGAGCGGTATCAATAGCTTCTTTATGATGGGGAATCATCAAACTAAAAAACTCAAATTCGTTGTCAGCTTGCATATGCTGCATCATGCCCATGTGCTGTCCAGCCATACCGTTCCAAGTAGAAGCGGGGGTTCTGTTGTCGAAGGGTATGGCACGTATGGCACGTGAAACTAAGTGGGGATTAGCCGCAAGAGTGGCAGAGGTAGCGATACCAGCACCTGCCAGGATAATCAATGAAATTTTTTTGAGCATCATAGGAAGCGATCGAAAATTTGTTTCTGATCTTCAGGGGCAATGCCAATTCCGGTATCTTGGATCTGAATCAGAGCGTAATGCTGATAGCTATCGAGAATTAGAATAACCTTGCCATCAGCAGGAGTGTATTGAATCCCATTGGTGACTAAGTTGGAAACCAGACGATACAGTTGCTCTTCATTACCCATAATCTCCAGGGGTTGCGAGACTCGCATTTCCGTAGTTAGGTTTACATCTGCTGCCATTGCCAGAGGCGCTAATTCTTCGGCAATATCGCTGAGTAAATCATTGAGGGAAACGCATTCATTCTTTGCGATCGCATTTTGTTGGCTGAGTAATTCCTGCCGATCCATGCGGCACAATAGCAACAGAGCATCAACAAGTTGAGAGAGTCGGTAATTCTGGCGTCCCACCACTCGCAGTGTTTCTCGTGACTCTGACTCGTTGAGCTGATTGAGTCGCAGGGTTGATTCGATAGTAGCTCGAATCGCGGCTAAGGGAGTGCGTAACTCGTGAGCGGCATCTGCTGTAAACTGTTGAATTTGCCGATAGGATTGGTAAATGGGCTTTATGGCGAGTCCCGCTAACCACCAACTGCAAATGCCAACTAGGAATAGGGCTATCGGTAATCCCAATAATATAATCCACCGGACGGCTGTTAAATAATCGTCAAAGTCTTTAATCGATCGTCCCACTTGCAGATATCCCCAGAAGCGATTGTCTTGGGTGTGCAACAGTAGGGAGATTTGGCGATAACGTGTACCATCGCTATCGGTGAGAGTGTGCCATTGCGGTTGTGAGGTATCCCTGGCAGTTGGCGGTAATCCCTCTGGCAGTTGTTCGGTAAAGGCAATGAGTTGTCCTGATCGGTTGAGGAAACGCAGGTAGTAGTCCTCTCGGCGAATTATACCGATCCGATGACTCTCACCGTCAGACTTCTGATTGAAGCAGGAAGTACCCAGGATACAAACATCCGGTAGCGATCGCACCCATATTGCGCTAATTTTCGTCGCAGTAGGCGCATTTGAGCCGCAACAACATTACTCATTGGTTCAATTCCTACTTCCCAAAGCCGATCTAAAATTTGGTCGCGGGTAACAATTTGGTTAGGATGCCTCATGAAATATTCCAGCAACTGAAATTCTTTAGCAGTGAGGGAAATGTCCTGTCGATTCCCATTGGTATCCTGCAACCAAACAGAATTGGCGGTGTAGTCTGTATATTGGCTTTCTAGATAGTCCCATGCCTCGCTACCATCTAAAACCCAGTCAACCACATAGGCTTCTTGATGCAGAGTCCGTTTAATGGCAGCACCTAAATCTGGCTCATCTTCAACTAACAACACCTTCATAAAGTATTTTATTGGACATTAACCCAGAAATCAGCCGTAACAATTTCACCATTGCGATCAAACTGTCCCCACAACTTATACGTTCCCGGTTCAGGGAAATGAGTAACAAATTTCACTTCTCCAGCAGCATAATCCTTTAGAGCATGGGCATGAATGTAATCGGCTGCTGTTAAGTTCGATGACTGTTTCAGAATAACTAAATGTCCTCTTTCTCCCAAGTACGGTTGCAAATCGGTTACGGGCTGGTTATTAACTGTATCTTGTAAATTAAACCCTACTATTACTTCTTCCCCAGCTTTTATCGTTGGCTGATCGAATGTCAGATTAACTTGAGTATTGCCAAACATCTTGGTGAGATTAGTATCCTCAGCCGTGGCTACTAATTTAGCACCAGTAACTGTTGTTTTTACTAAATAAACTCGTTCTGGTTGCTCCATTGGTTTGTAATCGCTAAAAATTGTATAAGCCCCAGCTTTCGGCAAATTTGCTTCCACTTCAAAACGACCATTCCCTTTGTAATCAGGATGAAGATGCAGGAAAACCTGAAGGTCATCACTGACGACAATGAGATGCATCAGCTTTTCTTGAAAAGACTCAAAATCAGCAATTGCCTTCCAAGTCTCTTCTTCTGGTAATTGCTGATTTGCCAGTAAGATGGCACACAACGCCGGACTCAGGGTTAATGCCACAAACGTTGAGGCAAAAATTGACACCAAATACGCCACCCCCATCGGCGCAAAAATCCGCCCTTCTACTCCTGTGAGTGAGAAAATCGGTGCAAAAACAACGGCAATAATTACCGTGGAAAACAGCACACTGACCCGCACTTCCACTGAAGTATCATAAACCACTTGAAAGGGAGGCTTAGGATTTCCAGCAAGTTGGTTTTTCCGTAACCCCCGATAGCAGTTTTCCATATCCACAATTGAGTCATCCACCACTGACCCAATTGCGACTGCCAATCCTCCTAATGTCATGGTATTGATACCCTGACCAAATAAGTTCATCAGCATCAAACAAATTAAAAGAGAGAGAGGAATAGCGCTGAGGGTAATAGCGGCAGTGCGCCAGTTCATTAAAAATAGGAACAGGATAATCGAGACAATAATAATGCCATCCCGCAGGGAATCTCTGACATTGTGAATAGAAGCATCAATAAAATCAGACTGGCGAAAGGTAACGGTTACTTTGACATCTGGAGGCAAACTCGGTTTAATTTCTTCCATCGCCGCTTCCACCGCTTTCGTTACCGTGGAAGTATCTGCCATTGGCTGTTTATTGACCATCACCACAACGGCTTTTTTGCCATCCAAGCTGGCATCCCCCCGCTTCAATGCCGCACCAATTTTGACATCCGCTACATCAGAAAGCAGAACGGGTGTACCCTGGTGTGCCGTTATAACTGATTGTTTCAACTCTTCAATCGACTCAATTCTGCCAATCCCTCGAATTAGCATTTCTTGGTCTGGAGTAATTAAAAAACCTCCAGCCGCATTTGTATTTGCCCCCCCTTACTAAGGGGGGGTGGATTTTGAATTTCAATCGTGAAGGCATATTGAATAACTGTGCCAATAGGGGAAGAAATCGGCGAAATTTGCGGCGTTTCCACTCCTTCCGGCAATCGAGTAGTTGCTTGCTGCAAGCGTTCAGTAACTAACTGCCGTGCTTGATAAATATCAGTACCCCATTTAAAAATAACTTTTACCACTGAAAGACCAACCCCAGAAGCGGAACGCACTGTAGTGATGCCAGGAGTCCCATTAATCGCACTTTCAATGGGTAGGGTAACGAGAGATTCGACTTCTTCCGGTGCGAGTCCCGGTGCTTCTGTTTGAATCTCAACTTGAGGCGGTGCGAATTCGGGAAACACATCCAGGGGCATTCGGGAAACGGTAATAAAGCTCCAAACGGTGACAATAACGGCACCAATTACAATTAACCAGCGTTGAGCGATCGACCATTTCAGGATGGTGTTGAGCATTTATCACGTGTCAGTGTTAGAATCCCTTCCTAGATTGTTGACACATGAAAATGAAATTAGGATGAAATGCGATGGGTTCGCTGCACCGATAGCGCTAGCGCATCAGATGTTAAAGATGAAGCAGGTTAAAGAAAGAGCAGTTTATAGTGGGGATGTTAAGCCTTAAAATTTGAGGCAATGCTAAGTAGTAGATTCAAAGAAAACATTTAAACCCTGTTATGCTCCTGGATGATTTCACTTATTTACTACTTGCTTAATCCGGAAAGTGACAGAAAAGGGATATGTGCGAAATAGGGCAACGAGGAGCTGAAATGCTGGTTCTGTCAAAACCATCAGACACTCTTTAGAGATAGAACTCCCCGATGTAGCGCTGAGAGATACTCGTTCGGTGCGATCAAGCTGAAAAGGTTAGTAATTACTGCCAGAAGACGACTCTAGCCAGCGAAATAACACTCGATGTAGGACAGGCATCTTGCCTGTCCCTGACTGTCCCTGGCACGCTAGCAAAATATCCAGAAGAAAAGGCAAACCATGAAAAATAAATTTTGACTCAGTATGAGTTAATCGTCGATAGTACAGAGCAAATGATTGGCAAATGCTCTATATTGAAGCCATTAAACCTTTTGCCTCTAATTTCCTAAACACCGAATTGCTTCTAGCAACCCTTTCGCTTTATTGAGCGTTTCCTCGTATTCTTTTTCTGGGTTAGAATCAGCCACTAAACCCGCACCAGCTTGCACGGATACGATATGCTTGCCCGACTCACTCGGACGTACCACCATCGTGCGAATTGCGATCGCACTATTGAGCTGACCTTCAAAATCATACCAGCCGTAGACACCAGAGTAAGGTCCGCGCCGTTCGGGTTCGAGTTCGTGAACGATTTCCATTGCCCGAATCTTGGGTGCGCCACTCACAGTACCGGCAGGGAAGCAAGCTTTGAGCAAATCCCAGGCGGTTTTCTTCTCGTCGAGTTCGCCTACCACATTGCTGACAATGTGCATAACGTGGGAGTAGCGCTCAATCACCATCAGTTCATCAACGGTTACCGTACCACTTTTGCAGGCGCGACCCAAATCATTACGACCAAGGTCTACTAGCATAACGTGTTCAGCAATTTCTTTGGGGTCTTGCAGCAACTCGTGAGCTAGGGCATCATCTTCCTGAAGCGTTTGCCCTCGGCGTCGGGTTCCGGCAATGGGACGCAGGGTTGCTTGGAGTCCTCCTTGAGGCGACTGAGTTGCCTTAACCATGACTTCTGGGCTAGAACCAATGATTTGCCAATCCCCAAAATTAAAATATGCCATGTAAGGGGAGGGATTGATCAAGCGCAGGGAACGGTAAAGGGCAAAGGGTTCTCCGCCATAGTCTGCCGATAGGCGCTGGGATAAGACTACCTGAAAGATATCGCCAGCGCGAATATAATCTTTAGCTTTTTGGACATTGGCGCAGAACTGGGGCGCTTCGGTATTGCTGGTGTAGGATAGCTCCTGCGTCGCACTATCTGGGGATGTCCATTCCAATACGGTATCTTTCCCAGATAGAGGCAGTTGCAGTTTGTGGACGAGTACTCGCACGCGATCGCAAGCTTGCTGATATGCCTGTTGCCAATCTACTTCAGGGTTTCGCAAATCTGCATAAGCGATCGCCCAAATTTTACGCTTCACCTGATCGAAAATAATCAGGTTATCCACCTGCATCCACAGTCCATCCGGCAAATCCTTCTCTGTGGCTGGATAAACGGGAACGCGAGGCTCAATCCAGCGAATCAGTTCGTACCCCCAAAAACCAAATAAACCGCCAATTCCTGGCGGCAGTTGGGGTAATTTTACAGGGCGATAAGGTTCTAGACAATTGGCTAAGGCATCGAAGGGATTGCCTTCAAAGACTGTCACCGATGCATCTCGGTGGGTCTGAGTGGTAGTATTTCCTCTTGCTTCGAGTATCCATAAGGGGTCGCACCCCAGTAAACTGTAACGTCCTACATTTTCTCCACCTTCTACAGATTCCAACAGGAAACTGTAAGGCTGACCTGCACACACCTTATACCAAGCAGACACGGGTGTTTCTAAGTCGGCTACCCACTCTTGATAGACAGGAACAAAATTACCCTGTTGCGCTAGGTCACAAAACTGAGAAAAATCCGGTAGGAGCATAAGTTTAAGAAGTACGAAGTATGAAGTAAGGTTACTCCAATCTCAGGGGCAGGAGGATTAGATCCCGCCTTCGCGTCACCCCCACCTGTAGAAAGGTGGGGGAGTACACATCACAATCGGGTCAACTAGACATCGTAAGTGGCTTTACCACTAAACTTCAGGGTGACAGGTTCTGGGTTTTTGCCGATATTGCGGTCTTTCTTACCGACATAGGGACGCCCTTCGTTCACCTTTTCTGGGAAGACACCATCTGCTGGGTGCAGATACTGGACTTCACCGCTGGGGTAAATCCGGTAAATTTTGTAGTCTTCGATTTTAGGTTTGAATTGCAACCGCAGTTGAGCTCCCAGTGCCAGACACTGCTCTTTACGGGACAAATAAAGCAGATTTTCCCCTTGATTCATGATGGCAGCGCCACCAGTGGGCATTTCAAAGACTTGCTGTTTGGAGCTAGTCCAAGTGATGGCGTATTTTTCTTCTACAGCGGCTTTAGTCAGCAAACCGCCAGTGCTGCCACCAAAGATAGGGGGCTTTCCGCTAAAGGGAGTCGGAGACTGTTCGGTAACGGTTTCTTGTTCTGCCATAGTTTACGGTCTCAACTTTAATAAGGGCATTTAGGGAATGCTATCACTCCGGTCCTACCCGTCTTGTCACTTTGTCAAGAACTGTTACAGTTGGTCATTAGTCCTTTGTCCTTTGTCATTCGTCATTCCTCATTCGTCATTTGTCAATTAGTTATGAAGACCAATTCTGCTCCCAACTGGAACAAAACCTTGGAATCCGAGAATATTGCTGAGTCAGAGGCATCAGGGCTGACTCCAGAGCAGCACCAGAAAAAAATGCAGCGGCGTAAGCAGGTACAGGAAGAACGTCTTGAGCGAGCGTCGAGAGAGAAGGGATTGATTATTGTTCACACAGGTAACGGTAAGGGGAAGACAACAGCAGCGTTGGGAATGGTGTTGCGATCGCTCGGTCATGGGTATCGGGTGGCGATCGTACAGTTTATTAAAGGAGCGTGGGAACCAGCAGAGAAGGCAGCGTTTCAGCCGTGGACAGTTGCGGCAACTGGGGAGACACCACGGCTAGAATTCCATGCCATGGGAGAGGGGTTTACCTGGGAGACGCAAAACCGGGAACGAGATATTCAAAAAGCGAATACGGCTTGGGAAAAGGCACTGGAGTTTATCCGTAATCGGGAGTTTCAGTTGGTGCTGTTGGATGAGGTTAACGTGGCATTGAAGTTAGGATACCTGAACGTTGAGGAGGTGCTGGTAGGATTAGAGCAAAAACCAGAAGATTCTCACGTCATCCTCACGGGTAGAGGAGCACCCGCAGAATTAATCGAGCGTGCGGATTTGGTAACGGAGATGACACTGGTGAAGCATCCGTTTCGAGAACAGGGGGTTAAGGCGCAACCGGGAATTGAGTTTTAAGTTAAGGCTGAATTGCGTAGATTGATGTAGTTTGGTGTAGCTGAATTTCCTACCTTCGAGAGTGGCTAAAAGGGATGCGATCGCATCCCGTTAGAAATTACACAAATCTATATGTAGATGAAGTCCGCGTAGGCAGACTAACGAAGGATAGTCATACCTATCTAAACGCACCTTCTTTACTAAAACTTTATAAAGATTCGATAATTATTCGCTTAAGCTTCATGAAAATAATCCAAATAATTACTTAAAATACAAATATCGGAAAATAATTGTCTGGAAAGAAAAATACCACTAATCCTAGAGTTATTAGTGGCTGATAAATTTGGCTTTATTTTGCCCATCTCTGGGTTAATCATTTGATGTTTGCCTAAATTATAGTCGTGATTTAACTGTCAAGTTTCCACGGCAATCATTGTCGTTTTTATTGCTTAAAGTTTGGGAGTTAGTTTAGTTGGGTGTCCCCTAGGTTTAAGGACAGCCGTTAAATTCAGTCCCATAATTAAACCTCGAAAAATACTAATCGGAGTATCCTATGGCATATCTTTTTGGTACATATGGTGAAGACTTCCTTCTTGGAACTTCAAGTAATGATGTTATCTACGCAGGTGAAGGAATAAATATCATTGATGCTGGAGACGGTGATAACACTATTTATAGTGGCTCAGGTAATGATGAAATCACCACGGGTTCCGGTCATGATACTATCTACGCAGGTGAAGGGATAAATATCATTGATGCTGGAGATGGTGATAACACTATTTATAGTGGCTCAGGCAATGATGAAATCACCACGGGTTCCGGTCATGATACTATCTACGCGGGTGAAGGGATAAATATCATTGATGCTGGAGATGGTGATAACCTCATTTTCAGTGGCTCAGGTAATGATGAAATCACCACGGGTTCCGGTCATGATACTATCTACGCAGGTGAAGGAGTCAACACAATTAATACTGGAGCGGGGAACGACATCATTTTCAGTGGCTCTGGTGATGATTTTATTAATGCGGGCTGGGGTCAAAATACTATCTGGCTGGGGGGTGGAAGCGATACAATTGAGCTAGAATGGGGCGGTTCTAGTGAGATTAACAACTTCAATGCCGCTCAAGACAAAATTGAGTTGGGTAGTTTAGATGCAGCAGGCGTGAAACTCATGGGGTTGGGTAATGATACCCTCATTGTTATGCCCCGTTTATCAGTTTTAGCAACCCTTAAATCTGTAGATGTTCATACTGTTGCTGCTCATTCAACAAGCATTTTTGGGACAGAAATGGGAATTTATACAGCTTAAATACAGTTCAGAAAAGGTGAACCTAACTTCCCTGCCCTGCTTTTCTTAAAGAGCAGGGTTATTAAGTATTGCTGAATACTAGAAAATTAAGGAATAATTGAGAAAGCAGTGAGGAAAAAACAATGCTCAATACGACTCTTGTCAAGGATAGTTTTTCATTAGAAGATTTTATGACGAATCCACCCAAGCACATGGAGTGGGTGGATGGTCAATTGATGGAAAAAAGAGGTATGACGCTGAGACATGGTGAACTTCAATTGAGGCTGGGTCGTTATTGGGAGGATTATAAGAAGTCGAGTGGACAAGGTGGAAAAGTTTACACCGATGTGCCTTGCCGGACTAATAAGCAGGGACGCTCTCCCGATGTTGCCTATCTTACACCTGAACTGGTCGCACAGTTTGGAAATGCTGCCACGTTACCGCAGAGTTTTCCGTTGAGTGCTGAGATTGTTTCTCCTACCGATTTGGCTGAGAATGTTTTGTTAAAAGCACAGGAATATTTAGAGTCTGGGGGTGAAGAGGTTTGGCTGGTGTTTCCTGAGAGTCGCTGGGTGATGGTTATGACTGAACATCAAGGGTTGATGTTTACGTCAGGTCAAGTGGTGAGTACGCAGAAACTTTTGAAGGGTTTTAGTGTGTCAGTGGATGATTTGTTGGCGTGAGGATGGATGAATATTTGAGAGAATAGGAAACAATAGAGGTGGCGATGTCTGTGCAAGTACTAAGACGGAAATTCACAGTTTAGCAGTACCACAAAATGGTTGATTCGGGCATCCTCCGTGAAGATGACAGAGTGGAACTGATACGAGGCGAGATAATTGAGATGTCACCGATTGGCACAGGTCATGCTGCTTGTGTAAAACGTTTAAATAAACTCTTGGCTAACAAGTTGGGCGATCGCGTTCATAAGTTTGAGCGGGGTCAAAGTTTATCGCTCTTGGCGTTTCTTGATGTGTTGTAGCACCACAAATGCTTCGCTATTATTATCTAACCAGATAAATTAAAGAGAGATGAAATAGTTAGGCGATCGCCCACTCCTCAATCACTTTCCATTAGTTTTTCATCTGCCTCAATCAGAGCTTCCTGCAAGATGGGTGAGAGATTCTCATTCAAACGCCCAGCCCGAATAAATTCAGCGTAGGTATCCGCTTCGATATTTATCATTCTTTCTCGCACTTGTTCGAGATCAAAGGTTTGTAGCTGAGGATGTTGCTCGAGCAACTCGTGGCTTTCTTTTCGGATGCTTTCAAGTTGGTCTTCCACTAGTTTTATTTGGTAACGCCCAAATTCCGGGTCTACTTCATTGCTATTAGTGGCTTGCAACAGATAGTTTTTCACTCGATTGAGGGCAATCCCACGCGCCTGTGTCTCAGAATATTTCTGACGGAGTGGTTGATCACCAATAAGATTGAGCTTTTCTAGCAAGAATTGGGTTGTCAACCCCTGCACTAAGAGCGTAAACAATACCACTCCAAACACTGCATCAATAATATCTTGCCGTCCCTCTAAGAAAATTGGCACGCTCAACGCCAGAGCGATTGAAACAGAACCCCGCAACCCTCCCCACCACAGCACTGTCTGCTGCTGCCAAGTAATTTGAGAGTTTACCACCCTATTGCTAATGGCAGCCAAAGTGTAAATAGCGATCGCTCGCGTGAGGAGTACTGCCATAACCGCCACGGCAATCAAACCTAGATGATCTCCCAGTCTGGGAAAGTTGATTTGATCGCCAATCAGCAGAAAGACTATCGAGTTGACAAAAAACGCCAGAAAATCCCAAAACTCAGAGACAATCAGCCGCGTGCGCGGGTTCATACCAATGCGGGAGCCAAAATTGCCCAAAATTACTCCCACAGTCACCACTCCAATTACCCCAGAACCCCCCAGTTCTTCGGTAAGGAGGTAGGTGCCGTAAGCAGATACTAACGTCAGGGATTGTTCTACTAAGGGTAAATCGAAGCGTTGAGTAAGAAACGAAATCCCAAACCCCACCAAGCAACCAACGCCGATACCAATCCCCACGAACACAAAGAACTGGGCAAAGGTGGTAGACAGGGCAAATTCTCCCGTTCCCAAGGGTATCCCGACTAATAGTAAAAAGGCAACCACTGCCACACCATCATTAAATAGGCTTTCCCCCTCCATCAAGGTTTTCAGGCGCTTATCAGCACCAAGCTCCCGAAAAAGGGCAATTACCGATACCGGATCGGTAGCAGAAAGACTGGCTCCGATTAATAATGCGATCGCAATGGGCAATCCAGCTAACTCATGAATCGTAAAGGCAATTCCCACCACCGAAATCACCACACCCACTACTGCAAACAGAATAACGGGGACTAAATCTCGCCTCAAGTCTCGCCAGCGGATATTCCAAGCTGCTTCAAACAGTAAAGGCGGTAAGAAAATCTCCAAAATTAACTCCGGCGACAAGTTAACCAGTCGGACATCGACAAACGCCAAACCCAACCCGACAATCACCAGCAGTAAGGTATAGGGGATTTTGCGGAACCAGGGAAATACCCGTGATACCGTCGCTACACTTAACGAAACTGACAGCACCAGGACAAATTGCTCTAGATTCTGCTCAATGGCGGCTTCGCCAATAGAAGATTCTACGGACATAAGAGAACTCCAAGGACGTTGGCAATCTATTGAAACAGGAAAACTTGCACCAATAAAACTACCTGGCGAATGAAAGAGTTCTCATTCAACTTGCAAGACGATAGTGAGTAGTCTTTGTTCAAGTTTATCTATCTACAGATAGATGGCAGTTTTTTTAGTTTTACCATTCTTCAACGTAAAACCTGAAGTAGGACGTTATTCATGTGCCAGTTGAAAGAGTGGAATAAGGATGATACACTAACCGAGCCAAATCAGAAAAGATACAAGGTGTAGATTGAGTTACCAAAGGCTGGCTTTCAAAGTTGGCACGGATTTCCACTCCGATAGTGATCATCAAATGAGTGGAATCTAGAAGATAACTTAACCATCTAGGAGGATTATCCGATGACTTCAGTTTTCTTCTTCTGTCTGGTATTAAGTTTTTTTGTAGTCACACTCAATCCGTAAGCGATAGCACCGAAAATCTTACCTTCTGCCTTCTTGTATTGAGAAGTCTGGGCTTTCTGGCTTAATGAGTGCAATCTTCTTCACTGAGAGTCAAAAGAATACTCAGTGCAAGCCAAGAGTGAGATCAGGGGCGCTTTTCAGCCCTCCAGCAGTCATGGCGGTCAGTTGGGCAGGAGCTTCTTTGGGTTACGCCATCCTCAACTTTACTAAAGCTTTACAGAATTACAGCCTTTCTTTACTAACACTTCACACCAAGGAGGCTGGTTTCAATGCTAACTTTTTAAGTAAGAGCTAGTCATCACCCAAAATTAAATCAATCAATCCCGTCCTAGTACTCTAAGGCGGGATTTTTTTTCCTTATTCTTGCTTAACCCTTTCAGGGACGCTGACTGGCGAATACCCGGCGATCGCTCGCAAGTTCTGGCTACGAATCAATTCCGTGAAATTCAAACTCAGACGCCCTTCAATCTCGGCAACGGATTCGATAGCAGCTAGCAGGTTGCGGGCAGCTTCGGTTTCAGTGTAGCCTCGTCGCTGAGAGACTTTAATGGCATCGGCATCAGCATCGAGTTGGGATTGGGAACTGCGGGTGCTGCGCCAAATTTGATTACCCGCCAGTCCACTCAATCCCGTAGCAACGACAACGCCGACAGCATCCCCTTGCATGAGTTCCACCATTCCCCCCAACAATCCTGCAAGTACGACACCTTGATACAAATCTGGCTTAAACCACTTAATGCCAATCAGCCAGCAAACCGTGCGCAATAGGAGCATATCTCGTTGGGGTCTGGGCAAGCGACGCCACAGATCGAAGTTAATATAGATAGGACGTTCTCTCGACCAAGGTGGGGGAAACGGACTTTCAATCACGGTTGTCTGTTGCGGTTTGCTAGTAATTTTTGTCAGCATCCGCCCAGAAGCCGGCATGAGATCGAGCAATCGGCGAATTTCAGGTTCTGGATTCATCGAACTAGGGACTGGGAATGAGAGATTAGAGCTTGGGATGAGTGGAAACGGTAAGAATAGCTGTGTCTGCTAACAAACTATCCCATTCCCCCCTCAAAACTCAAAACTTCTTGAGAGAGAAGCCTAAAATAGGCACAGAAGACTACCGCGTGAATCTCCACTCAAGCTTCAGGATAGCTGTATAGTATGGATGCTTTTGCCCCAGTTCCTCCTAAATGGACAAAATCGGCAACTCACGCCGTTAAATTCTGCTGTCCCACCTGCCAAGCTTCTTGTATGGAAGCGCAACGGGTTTGGATTAACCGACAATCACCAGTTATGACGGAAGACTATCATAAAAAGTGGCAGGAGTTTTACCAGTGTCAATGCGGTAAGGTATGGTGGGCTTGGAGTAGCGATCGCCCTCCTTCAGAGTTCGCCAAGCCCGATCAACCACCGCTATTGTGAAAGCCTGAATAGGAGTTGGGCTGAAATCCCTCGATCTATGCGTATTTCCACCTTATTTGCCTTAACCCTAAGTGCGGCTAGTATTTCGGGGGTTGTAGTGCCTCCCGCTCCGGCAATTCAACAACTCAATGGAACCGTTTCCTTTGAGAAGTCTCCCCGCTTGATTGATGTCTTCAGCACCTTTGATAGCGTTGGAGTGTGGGGAGCCAAATATTATTTCACCATAGAACTACCAGAGGATGCTGGTGAACCGTTACAACAGGTGACGATTAGCCAGCGTCAGGGAGGAGAAGAGATTCGCTTCCGACTGCATGAAACTCGATCCTTTACTGGGACACCCAGCGATAAAGGTGAACGATTGGCATTGCAAGCTGTCACCAGAGATGAGGAAACTGACACTATTTCGGTGGTATTTGAGGAACCAATTTCTCCTGGTCAAACGTTTACAATTGGTCTGGTTCCCGTGCGAAACCCTTATTTTGGAGGTGTTTATCTGTTTGGAGTAACGGCGTTTCCTGCGGGAGAAAAACCTTATGGGTTATATTTGGGTCCCGGACGCCTACACTTCTATCGGCGAGCTTGTCGCTTTGGAGCTTGTTAGCTAGTTTCCAGGAAACAGGCAAGATGCCTGCTCTACGAAGTTCAAAAAATTGCCAGATATTCAATAACCTCCACGAAGACGATGGAGGTGGACATCGGCATAATTAAAGAAATAGGATCATCAGCTCTGATGAAGCTACTCATGCTACAGTACAATCCGTTAGATTGCTTACCCTCTTCAGAAGAACTCCCCGACTCTGACGATACCCCTGTGGATAATGAACTACAAGATTTGATTCCCTCTTTGCTTAAGGCGATACTGGCTTTATTGTGGGCAGATCGCTGGGATTGGTTCTTTGGGGTGGATATGGGGATTTATTACGATCCTGATGAACCTGCAATTGTACCGGATGGGTTTTTGAGTCTGGGGGTAGAGCGATTTATTGATGAAGATTTGCGCCTCAGTTACGTGTTTTGGGAAGAAAATGTTGTTCCACGTTTGATGTTAGAGGTGGTTTCCCAGAAGTATCGGGGAGAATACAGCACGAAGAAACAACTGTATCAAGATATGGGAGTGCTGTACTATGTGGTTTACAATCCCCGTCGTCGTCGCAAACCGCCTTTGGAAGTTTATCGATTAGTTGATGGCGCATACGAATTGCAGCCGGGAAATCCAGTTTGGTTAGCAGACATTGGTTTAGGAATTGGTAGAGAACGGGGGACGTATCAAGGAATTTCACGGGAGTGGTTGTACTGGTATGATGAGCAAGGGCGACGATTGCTAACACCGGAAGAACGTATTCAGGAAGCCGAACAACGCGCTCAGGCAGCCGAACAAGTTGCTCAAGAAGATAGACAACGCGCTCAGGCAGCCGAACAACGTGCCCAACGTTTAGCAGAGCAATTGAGAGCGCTGGGAGTAGATCCTGACTCTCTATCTTAAGAATAGGGAGTTGGGAAGAAGGACTTTTATAATTTCTTTAAACAAATTTGATTGAGTTAAATTCAAAACTGCCATTCGTGATTCGGATCGTCAAGCGCTGCCCGTACAGAGGCTAGATTAGCTAACTCCTTAAATGGGCTTGATTTCGCTAATTCTGTGATTGAATGCAGTGCTAATGCTAGCTGCTCGTTATTGTCTGATGCAATCGCTCGATCAACTACACTAAACAAAGCGCGGAAGTTTTCGGCACGTTCATCAAAGGAGCGATCAAGATACTGTATTAGTACATCTCGTTGAGAATTAATCTTAACTATTGTTGCTTTCTCCCAAGCAGCGATCGCACGCCGTTTAGTCCGCTCCTGCTCTGCAACCTTCATGTATTCCGTGTAGGCTGTAACAATCATGTGTAAGCCTTCAATTGGATTGGTAAACGCTTCAGAACCTTTGGCAAAAACTTCTACAGGAACTTTTTTTGCTTTCATGCTTAAATGCCTTGCAGATAACTGTACTTCTCTTTGATGTTGTCAGTAATAGAATTCAGATTACCTTCGCTATCTAAAACAGGATTCTTCATAATTTCTGTAAGTGCCTTAGCTAAAAGCCCTACCTGTTGAAACTTCCTAGCATCTCTCTTACAATCAAACGGCTGAGATTCAAGCTCGTTAAGACCCAAAACAGCATTATGGTTCAAATTTTCCACCAAGTTACTTAACTCAGTAATTCTCCGTCTTACTTGTTGCAGAAAGTCTTTTGCTTCGTTAATTTTAGTAATTTCCTTGTTAGCCTTAGCCTCATATTCCCGTGCCTTTGTTAAAGCTTGCTCACCCTGACTGGCAAGGACAAAGCCACCAATTGCCAAAGCTGGACCTACTGTAATACCTCCGAGAACAATGGTTCCAAGTGCCATACCACCGCCACCAGCCGCTAGAGAACCACCACCTAACCATGCAAGCGTTGCATTCCAAGCCGCTGCACCACTGAGTCCAGAGATGGCTGTTCCGGTACTCGCTGTGCCGAAAAGTCCTATAAGCCCAACTGTACCCTGACTTGTGGCTGCTGCGGCTCCAAGTGCATTAAAACCACCCTTGACAAATCGCTCGGCTTCCAAAGCTGCTGCTTTGTACTCCTCGATTTGCAGAATGGAAACGCCTTCAAATTCCTCTAAAAACCGCTTATCACTTTGCGAACCTCGCTGACCAATACGCTCAATAAAGGCAACAAAGCGTCCGATTGTATGCATTTTGACATCGAGTTGCAATTGACCGTACTCTTCTGCCAGTTTTTGAGTAGCTTTCCACTCAGCTTTCAATTGGCTAACAACACACTCATGTCGTTCATGAGCGCTCTTGCCAATTTTCTCTGCTGCCTGCATATCGGAAACGCCTTCAGCACCCTTAACCACGCCGAAAGCGGCAGTAGCAATGGCAGCAACGCCAAGAATAATGGGTATCACAAAAATCACAAAATACTCCTAAACATAGTTGCTTGGATAGCTGCGATTAAGAATTGCAGTTATTGGTCTTAACAAAATGTTAAGCTAACTTCAGCTTGATATCTATGAAGCGTTGGTGAAGAGTTGACAAAGATAACGCAAAATTTTTCTCCACAGACAAAAGATAGGCGGATGAAGTTTGTTCGCTATTTCCCTAAGCTACTCATCAAATTAGTCCTACTTTTCCTCCTGCTGCTAATTTCCACACCAGCACTAGCCGCAACAACTCAACCAGAACGGACACCCTTAACCTTAGAACTGCTGCAAGAACGCATTAACTCCCCCATCCAAAGCGAAGGCGTCTCCACCATTAACCTGCGCCAGTTCGTGATTGACTTAACCAGCGAAAATGCCGAATTTCGTGACCAATTCTATCTGGAATTGCAAACCAAAATCAACCGCTCTAAAACACCTCTCGGTATCGATTTAAGTCAATCCTTAATTCAGGGAGAATTTACCACAAGCAAATTAGGTTTACCAACCCCTCTCTCGAAAGCAGCATTACCCCCCCTGCTGACTCCAACTGAACAAGAACAACTCCAACGCGACACTCGTTTCTTAACGGAAGCTAGCGATAAAATTCCCTCGGTTACAGTTTTCCGAGGAGTGCTGAAACTTAATCAGGCGCGTCTGACTGGTGCGGTGAATTTTGCCGATACCTTCTTTCTGCAACGGGTCGAAGCATCAGATACTGTCTTTGTTCAGGAAGTGAATGGGTCAGGTAGCAGTTTTGGTAGACCCATAGACTTTAGCAGTGCTACCTTTGGTCGAGATACCAATTTCAGCGGTAGCACGTTCTTTGGAAATGCTGGGTTGACGCAGGTGGAATTCCGAGGAACTGCTAATTTTACTGGCTCTACATTCTACGAAACTGCCAACTTCAGTCGGGCAGAATTTTCCCAGCTTGCTAATTTTACCCGAATTCAGTGGGTTCAAGATGCTGATTTTAGCCAAGTTAAATGGCACGATCGCTCTTTATTCAGTAAAAGTCGTTTTAACCAGTCGCTGCTGCTAACCGAGGCAACGTTTGAAAAATCTGCTACCTTCCGAGGTAGTCAGTTCAGGCAACCCGTACTGATGCGGGATGTAAGTTTGCTCGACCAAGTGGATTTTAGCAATACTCGGTTTGTCCCAGATGCTTATCTGAATGTGGCGGGGATGACGTTTGACTCTGACCAAGCGAAAGTGTTTGGTGAAGCAGGTCAAATTGGCAGGGTTTTATCGGTTCCCAGGTTGGAAGGAAATGAGGATGTGCTGCGTAATCTGGTGCGGAACTTTCGGGAACAGGAGCAAATTACCGATGCTAATCGGATTGAGTATACCACTGAGCGATTGCGGCGAGAGCAACTGTGGGGGCGTTTGGTGGCTAGGCTTCTTCAGGTTATGAGTCAAGAAGAGATTAATACTGTTTCTAGTAATTGGGTACTGGATACCTTGCACTGGATGGGATTGAGTTTGCTGCTGCTATTGAGTGCCGATGGGACTAGTTTCGGGTTAGTCTTTGGGGTGGGAACGATTGCGATCGCGTATTTCGGGTTGCTGTTTTGGTTGCTGGATAGGTGGCGGCGGCGCTATCCCAAACCAATTCTGCCCAGATATTTAGAAACGGTTTGTATGGTGGGGAGTGGGGCTGCCGTAACCTTTGGCGGTGCGATCGCTATTTTTCGCACGAGTACACAACCTTGGTTAACCCTATTGTGTTTGGGTGGTATTCTTTTACCCGTGCCGTTGCTATTGGTAGGACGACTGTATCGGCAGGGGCGCTATCACGATATGCTTGATGTCACCTATTTCGTTGAAGATGGGGGGATGCGGCAATTGCGTTTGTTAATTGGACGGTTGCCCGTCATGCCTCGGTTTGGCTTTTTCCGCGATCGCTATATGCCGATTCTTTGGGATCGTCGCTGGAATTGGCTCAATTATTACGATTTCAGCTTTAATAATTTGCTCAAATTCGGCTTCAATGATATTCGCCTGAGAGACTTACACGTTCCGGGTATTCTTACGACTCTGGCTTGGTATCAGTGGAGTTTGGGTATTTTGTATATTGCTTTGTTGCTTTGGACGCTATCTCGAACGATTCCGGGATTGAATTTATTGATTTATTTGAAGTGAGGATGGAGTTGGGGGGTAAGAGAATTCCAGATAAAACAGTATCCCCCGTAGGGGCAGTCGCTGGACATCGGTGTCAATTTAAGCCCTGGCGAATGGAATTCGCGGCTATATAACCCACACTCCGCACTTCGACACCCTTCGGCAGGTGACACATCGAGCTTGTCGAGATGCTCAGGGCAAGCGCTCAGTGACCACCTGCGCGGACTGATGGAAAATCAACGGTTCTGAAACCCGCGCAGGCGGGTTTTGTTTTTGTAGTTGCGGTTTTAACCGTCCCATTAATGTTAAGTTGACTTAGTCTCTGAGTTTCCGTTTCTCTATCTCAGCCATGGGTAAGAGTAAGGTGTCTTCGATGTGCGATCGGACTTTAGGAGTTACATTAGAAGCGATATTCAGACATTCCACCAGCAACCGATTGGCATGATGGTAATCATCAAGTGCTTGCTGCTGTTTTTTGCTGAACTGCCAGATATGACCAATATTGCGATAGTTAATCATTACCTCTCTGAGTCTATTAGCCCAAGTCGATCCTTCAGTTTTCCACCAATACCGAAATCTTTCCATCTCTTCATCTACATCAGATTTTTGCTTCTCAATTTGCTGTGGTAACTCAGATGTTGACAGTTTTTTTTGCAACCATGATTTTCGTCTTTGCCATACTTGATCTAATTCAATTGGCAATTGCTTTTGCAGTTCTATTAATAATTTCTGTAGTAACTGTTTTAACTTACTGTCAGTACCACAATATTGCTGTATTGTGGCATCAAATTGCATAATAAAAGAAATAAGGTCATAACCATCAGGGAGCCTATAGAATAGTCTGATTAGCTGGGAAAGAGAGATATCTAAAACAAGCGAAGGATAATGGTTAACGTCCAATTTAAGGGAATAAGCCAGATAAAGATCAATGTGAGAATCATCACATGGAACGTGAAGGTAAAAAGCACGAATTGCTGCTAATTTTTGTTTAAATTTTATTTCTTTTTGAATTTTGTTTGCTCTCCCATCAGTCCAGATGAGAAACTCCTGTAATCTAGCGTCTAACATCAGATCATCAATTTTTCGCTTCATTTGGCACAGGAGTTCATCAGCAGGTTCCATTGTACTAACTAAACGTAAAAATACTTCACGCCAGTCTGGTTCATTGATGTAATTGACCAACATCTCTGGAATCTTGTTGCGAAACTGCGATCGCACCATTCGTACCAACTCATCCAGATTATTCTCTGGAGTAGAGTTGGGGATCGCGTCCTCACGCCCTACGAAATCAGTATTATTGGATACCGTTTCTTCTTGCGCTTGCTCTTGAGGCTGTGGGACTTCTGCTGATTGCGATTGCCACCGTTTTTCCAACAGTCTTTGTAAATTATTTTTACGAACTGGCTCTCCTAATACTTCTGAGAGTAACTTCCACAAGTCAGAAGCAGCCTCATTAACGTGTCCTTCCGTGCAGCTATAAGTATCTGCAATTTCTCTATATTTTTTGCCTTCTCGACCTTTACAGGTTTCTTGAACTATTAAAATTTCGAGGGGTTTGAGAGTCCTGTTTAGTAGTTGCTCTGCCAGTTCTAATCCTTCTTCAACATCCATTTGTTAACCAAGCAGCAAAATATTTCTCGTAGTCTAACTTAAACCTTTCCGAGGTTTTCCGATCTCACCCGATTTCTTCCTGTTTTAGCAAGCGTGAAACTTCCGATATCGCCCGATTGATAAGCCTTTAGATCATCGGCAGAATGATGTTGTGAATTAACCACAGAAACTATTGAGGACTGAATTACCGTGAACTATCTACATGACAGACAATGGTCAGACTGCTACATCCCTGCAATCAAAGCAATTGTGGGACAATATCTGCTAGTGGAATCCCCCTTAGAAGTCGATCAACAACAAGCAGCCGACTTGATGGTATTGAATGCCAGAAACCTAACAATTGCTTGTCGGATCAGACGACCAGGCTACGCAGACAGATACCCCTATCAATTCACCATTCGTAGCAGAACAGCATCAGGAGCGACAACAGAACTGCAAAAAATTACCAACGGATGGGGAGATTGGATGTTCTACGGACACGCCGCCCCTGAACCTGGCATCAACATCAATCATTGGTTTCTCATCAATCTGAGAAATTGGAGAGCGCACATGATTCGACGTGATCGCAGCGCTATCAGATATGGGGAAAAATCAAATCCAGACGGAACCTATTTTACCTGGTTTGACCTTTCTACTTTTCCGCCTGAACCCCCAATTATTCTTGCCTCTAGTCAACCTTTACCCAATTATAGGCGTGTAGCCTGACAAGTGAAGACGCAGAGGTTTTGATCACACTTGACTCATCCACAACTGGAAGCAATGGCCTTCTCGGCTCAAATGCGTCTACGAAACAGCAACTTAAAGAAGAGCGCTCAATCATCATACGGTGGCAAAGTCAGCAAACACTTGCTCCACCAACTTTTGTGCCTTACTATCCAGAGACTGCCAATCCACCTCCCCCTCTTCGTCAATCAGACTGGTATCAATCTCAACTTCCTGAGTTTCAAGTTCGGAATGGGTTAAAGAGTAGTCGCGAAAACAAACTTGAAAGCAAAGTTCCCACAAACTGATGCACATAGAGTGATCGGCTTTTTCCAAGCACACCTCATGCCCGGGTATAGGCGTTTCCACATCCTTGTAAGTTGCCTTCCAGGTCGTTTGCTCGAGCTGTTTACGAATATGATCGACGATGCGGATTAAAGCAGGTTGCATCAGTAGTTCCGCCTGTTGCCATGCAAGGGGAGTCTTTAGTTTGGGTTTCATCGTGAAAATAGGGAGTAGGGAGTAGGGAGTGGGGAATGGGGAGTAGGGAATGGGAATTACTAGCTTTCTTGTCATCCTAGAATAAACGTCTTTTATTTTCCAAACTTGGCTCGATGGCTGAAAATGCGGGTGGACTCCGAGTAATTTGACACAGCCGTGGTATGGTCAACTCTCAGAACAGTTGGAAATGCTGCGCACGGGCTAGATCCATCTGGTAGAGGTGGGATTTGTCCGGGATATTTGGCGGGCAATCCTGTTTGAACTGAAAAAACTGGTGTTGGGGGTGGGAGTAGGCGTGGTATTGTTACTGCTGAATTTGTTGCGATCGCGTTTTGCCCAAGTTACCCAAGTCTCTTGCACAGCCAAAGACTGATAACCCATTCCACAGATTCATCCCGCACATTCCAAATCAGCCCAAGCCAACCACCAGGCTTCAAAACCCGGTGAATCTCCTGAAGCGAACTTTTTCCTTGAAACCAATGAAAGGCTTGGGCTACTAAAACCACGTCCACAGAAGCAGAAGCCAAGGGTATGGATTCTGCTGTCCCAAACATAATCTCAATACCAGGGAGTAGGGAAGAAAATTGGCGTCTCATTCCCTCAACTGGCTCAACAGCAATGAGTTTTGCACCTGCACAAGTCAGTAATCGAGTAAATTTTCCAGTTCCAGCACCCAAGTCTAAGACAGTCTTCTCCGGTGAGATATCTAGGGTTTCCAACAAAAAATGAACAGCTTCCTGTGGATATTCAGGGCGTCCGCGTTCGTAGGCAGTGGCTGCAATCTGAAAGCCTTGTGCGGCAGCGTTATGAATAGAACTGGTGGGATTCATGGCGTCAAAACCTTAATCAATTTGGCGGCTACGCAGAACCTATTCGATTGATTGATATCTTGCACTTACATCCATGCTTACCCCCCCTGCCCCCCTTAGTAAGGGGGGAGTGGAAGGAGAAACGCATGATTCTTGGGGGAAGTCAATTTCTGGTTCTTGTTCCCCCCTTGATAAGGGGGGTTAGGGGGGTGCTGCAAGATGTGAGTTGATTGATTAGTCTAGCATTAGGATTGAATGAGAGAATTGTTCGGTAATAAGGCGGATGGAGTACAAAAAACTCGGCGACAGCGACCTACTGGTATCAGAAATTTGCCTAGGCACCATGACCTATGGACAGCAGAATACCGTAGAAGATGCTAGCGAACAACTCGACTATGCTGTTTCCCAAGGCGTCAACTTTATCGATACGGCAGAGATGTATCCAGTACCAGGACGTGCTGAAACTCAGGGGAAGACAGAGGAGTATATCGGTCAGTGGTTGGTCAAGCAGCAGCGAGATAAGCTAATTATCGCTACCAAAATAGCAGGTCCCACTTCTCGGATAAGCTGGATTCGGGAAGGAAAGCGCCAGATTGACCGACCCAATATCGAGCAAGCGGTAGAAGATAGTCTCAAACGGTTGCAAACTGACTACATCGATCTTTACCAAATCCACTGGCCCGATCGCTATGTTCCCCTCTTTGGCGCACCCAACTACGATCCGAAGCACGAACGGGAAACTGTGCCGATTGCTGAACAACTAGAAGTATTTGCCGACTTGATTAAAGCGGGTAAGATTCGCTATCTGGGTTTAAGTAACGAGACACCTTGGGGAGTTTGCGAGTTTTGTCATGTGGCGAAACAACTTGGGTTGCCCAAAGGGGTATCGATTCAGAATGCTTATAGCTTGGTCAACCGTGTATTTGATATTCACCTATCGGAAGCTTGCCGATTTAATAATGTGGGATTACTTGCTTACAGTCCTTTAGCCTTTGGCTTTCTCACAGGTAAATATCTCAACGGCATCCCAGAAAATTCCCGTGTGGCGCTGTTTTCAGGATTTGGTCAGCGTTATGAAAAATCCAACCTTACCGAAGCGGTGAAAGCGTATATAGAGATTGCTCAAAAACACAACTTGACCCCTGCACAACTAGCCTTGGCATTTGTGCGATCGCGTTGGTTTGTCACCAGCACCATTATCGGCGCAACTACCATGGAACAACTTAAGGAAAACCTCAGTAGTGGCAATGTTACCCTAGATAAAGATATCCTGGCAGAAATCGATGCCGTTCACGCCCGATATCCTAATCCAACCCCGTAAATATAGTGTTTCTCTATCTGGCGAGGTACAAAGGTCTGGATTTTAGGGAGTGGGGAGTATGTTAATGAACCTCAAGGTCTTGCAACGCTTTATGGGCGATCTTAAGAGATGTCTTTTTGTTGGGGCGATAAAGCCAATATGAGTGCCATTTCCGGCGGTTGCAGGTTGACCATCAATAGGCGTTTGTACCCAAAATTCTGGATACTGCTTGCCATAGGCAACGGCACCCGGATGTTCCATAATCCGCTTGCAGCCTAGCGTTGGCAGTATTTGGTCGTAGAATGCGATCGCACGTTCAAAATCATTGGTGCCAATCGAGATATGCGAGAGAATGCTGGGATTATCCTCCATACCTAAATCCTCCATCCACTTTTCTTGCCTAATCTTATTTGTAGTATGTTGTAGTATGACAAGACAGTTGCTGTGTTGAGCTATGCCCAGTCACAAAAAATTATTCAAAGTATTGTGCCAGAAGAATCTTATGCTCTGTAAGTCAACGATGGAATACAAGCTAACCACCATACACCCGCTGACCCGTACCTGGTAAAAGTGTCAGCATCCTAGGATTAATACGCTGCCCTACCGTAACTTCAATTCTCCCATCCCACTCCTCAATCGAAAGAACCTTATTATCAGACCCTTCATAGTCAAAATACCGACAGCGTTCGGCGGTACGATGCAACGTTGTACCTGTGCGATTCATATCAGCGATACCAGACTCCAAACATCGATAGGTTTCATCTGCAAACGTTAGCTGTTTGGGAGGTTCTCCACTCAGCTCTAGCTGATTTGTTGGTTCTAACAATGCAACCTCAACCCGGTCATCTTCATCAACAGAAAGCCAACTGATACGCTCTCCATCTTGGAGCAAATACTCATACCAGATATAGTCACCAACGTTATAGGCGAGGCGTCCCTCCACTACCCAGTCAGCCCCCATATATTGCACAATATCCCCAACTTCCAGGTTAAAAACCGTGCGTTCTTCCGGTGGCAAGCGCCGATGTTCGCCAATACCTGATAGTACTCCCCGTTGCTGAAGTACCAGCCAGACAACCGCAGTCACAACAATCGTGATAATCCCAATCCAAACGAATACCATATCAATTTCTTAACTATCTTCTTATGGCAGGAGAGCGATCGCATAAGGTACACCCCGGCACCCCAGCCCCCCTCTCTTAATAATTTTTTCCTTGCGTCTAAAGTCTTTTGAGCAGCCTCCATCTCAGTTTTCCGCCGTTTGTCCCTCCTTACTCAACACAGAAGCAACTCTACCCCATGGGATCTCATCAACCCAGCCTTAGTCTTCTGGCGACATTGAGTTAACGTTCGTTAACCAGAGTACAGAAAACCTTGATATTCCACCCTGAATTAAGCCATTAGAGTTCCCTCCCCTTGACAAGGGGAGGGTTAGGGAGGAGTCTTTTCTTAAGACGGCTGATTTTTAGCACGTCTCAACTCGAACACCTTCAAGCAATGTCAACTAACTCAATGTCGAAGGTCAGATCTTCTCCTGCCAGCGGATGATTGGCATCTAAGACCACGTTTGAGTTTGTCACTTCTGTGATTACAACTGGAATCGTTTGCCCGTTGGGTTGCTGAATTTGCAACTGCTGACCAATTTCGGGTTGCAAATCGGGGGGAATTTTTTCTCGAGTCACCTCCAGTACTAACTCTGAGCGATGTGGACCATAAGCTTTATCCATAGGAATGGTTTGAGTTTTTGATTCGCCAGGAGTCATACCGACAACTGCCTGCTCAAAGCCGGGAATCACCTGTCCTCCGTCGATGGTAAATTCCAACGGCTCCCGATTGACCGAGGAATCAAACACCGTACCGTCCTCGAGCTTACCGGTGTAGTGAATTTTAACGGTATCTCCTAGTTTCGCTTGTATCATTTCTACGTTCCTTGATTGGATTGACACCTATAGGGTATCAACTGCCAGAGCGCTGGCTCTGTTTCTCAAGTAAGAAACTCGTGCAGCCTAGCCCAAACCCACCAGGGAAAAAAACCTTTAGTCGCAGCCAGAGGGTTTATTTGTCAATCGGGAGGACTTCAATGGGGTGTAGGGGGGGGGGG
>NZ_JADEWY010000152.1 GCF_015207375.1 Coleofasciculus sp. LEGE 07092
CCTCTGCTCCCAAGCCCCCCAGATCCCCAAATCTGTGTCAGTGACTTGGGAAAATTGTTTTTTCCTTTCAGCACGTACCTCGATTGCAAATACGAGCTGCGAAACAACGTATAAAAAAGTAAATCAGGATGATACGAGATGAAAAGCGATAAAATCGATCTTCATCCCTCCAAGGTGCATTACATTCTATATAAAGGCTGCTCTCCGAGCGATCTGATTGCCAAGAGGTTTATAAGATTGGAGTCAATTCAGGATGGCGAGGGTTGCATCGGTTTAGCAGATAGCGGAAAATCCTACAAGTACTCATCCTCCGGTGTCTCCTAAATCTTTTACCAATACTTCTTTACCGGATACATTGGTCATCACCTACCTCCAGATGACCGATGCACGCCAATTCCGTCCGGCTTATCTCAATTACCCTGACGGGGTAAAAATCCTGTGTATGGACACGCCTGATGTCGCCTTTTATCGCTTTTTGTACAGTACCGTAGGTAAGCCCTGGCATTGGCGCGATCGCTTATCCTATTCAGATAAAGAGCTGAGGGAAATTCTAGCAGCGCCCGGAACGAGTGTTCATGTTTTATATGTAGAAGGTTCACCGGCAGGATATATTGAACTCGTACACCGTCAAGAAGGACTATCCGGCTGTTTTGATTCTACGGAAATCGTTTACTTCGGCTTGAGAGAAAAGTATGTGGGTCATGGCTTAGGTAGGCATTTACTCAGTCATGGGGTTGCCTACGCTTGGAACAAAGGAACTCAACGCTTGTGGTTCCACACCAGTAATTTAGACAGTCCCTATGCCTTAGATAATTGTGTCAAATGTGGCTTCAATGTTTATAGGGTCGAGAAAGAACCCATGCCAGAATATTATCAGCAAGCATGAGTACGGTGGTTGGGGGGGGGAAGCAGAAAGGCTGAAAGGCAGCCTTTTTTTTGTACACAAGCCCCTCTTGGCTGTAGTTGGTAGAGTATGACATCTGGGAAAATGCGGAACTTTTGGAGAAGTGGCACAATAATGGTTTGTGGAACTCACAAGTGCTGAGTTTAATGTACTGAGTAGCAAACAGATACAACTTCCCAGGCTAGTTCTTCCATTTTTAGCCTTATCAGGGTCAACTATTCCAAAGAGCTAGAGCGAGCAGAGCAGATGCAGTGCCGCCGTCAACGCGCTTTAAGCCAAGCCTAAGAGCCGAATGGTTAGCCTACCTGTTCATCTCCTCTCAAGCAGGAGAGATTTTCCTTTTCGATTGTCAGGTGTACATTTACTAATCTGGGACACAGCGCTAAAACCCATCAAAACGAATTTATAGAAGCATCACCCCCTCAATCATGCAGACTATCGAAAAGACACAACCGAAACTCCTAGATCTGAAAACGCGCCTTGCCGAAATTAATGATATCGAAGCAGCAGCATCCCTGTTGTATTGGGATCAGGCGACCTATATGCCCCCTGGTGGCGCAGTAGCTCGTGGACGTCAACTCGCTACTTTACAACAAATTTCCCACACTAAGTTCACCGATCCGGAAATAGGTCAACTTTTAGAGGATTTACGCCCTTACGAAACCAGTCTCCCTTACAACTCCGACGAAGCTAGCCTGATTCGCGTAACCCGCAGGAAGTATGAGCGAGCGGTGCTGGTGCCAGCAACGTTCATGGCAGATTTTTCCAGGCATCGAACAGAAGCTTACGGCGTTTGGGTGACAGCACGGCTCAACAATGATTTTGCGGCTGTGCGACCCTATCTAGAAAAAACTTTGGACTATAGCCGTGAACTGGCAAACTTTTTTCCAGGCTACGACCATATCGCCGATCCGCTCATCGACTTTGCCGACTACGGCATGAAGGCATCCTTTTTGCGATCGCTCTTTGCCGATTTGCGGCAGCAGTTGGTGCCAATGGTAGAAGCCATTACTGCCCAAACTCCTCCCGACGATCATTTTCTGCACCAACCCTACCCGCCATCCCAGCAGCTAGCCCTCACCCTAAAAACCATTGAGCAGTTGGGTTTCGACTTCCAACGAGGGCGTCAAGACCAAACCCACCACCCGTTTATGATTAATTTCTCGACGGGGGATGTGCGGATTACGACTCGTGTCTACGAAAAGGACTTGAGTCAAGCACTGTTCAGCAGCATCCACGAGATGGGCCATGCCTTCTACGAACAAGGAATTGACCAGTCACTAGAAGGTACACCCCTCGCCGCTGGCACCTCCGCAGGCGTCCACGAAAGTCAATCCCGTCTTTGGGAAAATCTAGTCGGGCGCAGTCGGGGTTTCTGGCAGTTTTTCTATCCCCAGCTTCAAGCTACCTTTCCAAACCAGCTCAGTAATGTCTCCCTTGATACGTTTTACCGGGCGATTAATAAAGTTGAGCGATCGCTCATCCGTACCGATGCTGACGAAGTAACCTACAACCTCCATGTCATGATCCGCTTTGACTTGGAGTTGCAGATGCTTGAAGGCAGCTTAGAAATTCGCGATTTGCCAGAAGCCTGGAAAGAACGCTACCGTTCCGATTTAAAAATTGTCCCAGAGAGCGACACCGATGGCGTCTTGCAGGATGTTCACTGGTATACAGGGCAAATTGGCGGGATGTTCCAGTGCTACACCCTCGGCAATTTAATGAGTGCTCAATTTTTTGAAGCGGCTCTTGCTGCACATCCAGAAATCTCCGCTAAAATCGAGCAAGGACAATTCAGTACGCTACATCATTGGTTAAAAGAAAACATATACCAGCATGGTTGCAAGTACACAGCGGCTGAATTGATCGGGGGCGTTACCGGTGCAGCTTTGCACATCGACCCGTTTATCCGTTATATCCGACAAAAGTACGGGCAACTTTATACCCTATGAGGGTTGCCCTGATTCTCCTGTGGCTATTTACTTGAAAAAATAGGGTAATAGTGCCAAAAATTCTTCATGGTGAAGGATGGATTGGGACGTTTTAGTACAAGCGTTCCGGTTCAGACTTCAACATCACTTCCATTTGTTAATCAGTTGAATTTGCTCTTTGGGAGTTGTAATGCTCAATTTGATCCAGGACGTGCTCGATTCCGAAGATAAAAATGATCTGCGCCAGTTTGCTAGCCAGTTAAGGACTTCAGATCCTCGATATCTACTGCGAAATGACATTCTTTTGGAATTTAATAAATACTGCAGCGAGCAAGAAAAACCCGACTATTTTCATGAGTCTTCTAATCTGGGGCGACTGATTTATTACACTCAGGAAATCATTCTAGAAAAAGAAAGCCTCTGTTTAATTCTGCGACCGAAAATTGCCCACCAAGAAGCCTTTCGAGTATTTGAAGATTTAAGCATTGAACCCATTACGGTACAAGAACTGCTGGATGTACGCGATCGCTTCGTCAACCACTACCACCCTAATGAGGGGGATGTCCTGGAACTAGATTTCAGACCCTTTTACGATTACAGTCCGGCAATTCGCGACTCCAAAAACATTGGTAAGGGTGTCCAGTTCCTGAACCGCTATCTCTCTAGCAAGCTGTTTCAAGACGCTCGGCAGTGGCAAGAGTCGTTATTCAATTTTTTAAGCCTTCATCAAGTTCAGGGAACTCAGCTTTTAATTAACGGGCGGATCAGCAGCCAACGGCAACTTTCCGAGCGCGTAAAGCAGGCGTTGGCGTTTGTGAGCGATCGCCCGGATGAGGAGCCTTACGAAAAATTCCGCTATAAGCTGCAAGAAATGGGCTTTGAAGCGGGTTGGGGGAATACTGCCAGTCGGGTGCGAGAAAGCCTGGACATCCTCGACGATCTGATTGACTCTCCCGACGCTCAGGGACTGGAAAAATTCCTCTCCCGCATTCCCATGATCTTCCGAATCGTCCTGGTTTCCATCCACGGTTGGTTCGGACAAGAGGGCGTTCTGGGACGTCCGGATACAGGGGGGCAAGTTGTTTATGTGCTCGACCAAGCCCGGAGTTTAGAAAAACAGTTACAAGAAGACATCAAACTAGCAGGGCTAGAATCCTTGAATGTTCATCCCAAGGTGATCATTCTCAGCCGCTTAATTCCCAACAGCGACGGCACCCGGTGTAATGAACGCTTAGAAAAAGTTCATAGTACGGATAATGCCTGGATTTTGCGCGTGCCGTTTCGGGAATTTAATCCCAAGTATACCCAAAACTGGATTTCTCGATTCGAGATTTGGCCCTATCTGGAAACTTACGCTATTGACGCCGAACGCGAATTACGAGCGGAATTCCAAGGGGTTCCCGACTTTATTGTCGGCAACTATTCCGATGGAAATTTGGTGGCGTTCCTGCTGGCACGGCGCATGGGCGTGACTCAGTGTAACGTTGCTCACGCTTTGGAAAAGTCCAAATACTTGTTCAGTAACCTTTACTGGCAAGACTTAGAGGACAAGTACCACTTCTCGCTCCAGTTTACGGCTGACTTGATTGCGATGAATGCGGCAAACTTTCTGATCAGCAGCACTTATCAAGAGATTGTGGGCAAACCGGATAGTGTTGGTCAATATGAGTCTTATCAGAACTTCACCATGCCGGACTTGTATCACGTCGTCAATGGGATTGAGCTGTTCTCTCCCAAGTTCAACGTTGTGCCACCTGGGGTGAACGAGCTGGTTTACTTCCCCTACACCCATACTGATAAACGGATTCCGGGAGATTGCGATCGCTTAGAAGAACTGCTCTTTACGTTGGAAGACTCAAGCCAGGTTTTTGGCAAACTGGATGATCCTAGCAAGCGCCCACTGTTCTCAATGGCGCGTCTCGACCGGATTAAGAACCTGACCGGATTAACCGAGTGTTTCGGCAAGAGCAAAGAGTTACAGGAACGCTGTAACCTGATTTTCGTTGCCGGTATATTGCGGGTTGAGCAATCAAGCGACAATGAGGAAACGGATGAAATTGTCAAGCTCTATCGGCTCATTGACCAGTACAATTTACACGGTAAGGTTCGCTGGTTAGGTGTGCGCCTGCCCAAACGGGACTCCGGGGAGATTTATCGGGTGATTGCCGACCGTCGGGGTATTTTCGTGCAACCAGCGCTGTTTGAAGCGTTTGGTCTAACGATTTTGGAAGCGATGATTTCGGGTCTACCCACCTTTGGTACTCAGTTTGGGGGTCCGTTGGAGATTATTCAGGACAAGGTGAACGGGTTCTTGATTAACCCCACAAACCCCGAAGAAACAGCCGAGAAGATTTTGGAATTCTTGTCGAAATGCGACCAAAATCCCGACTACTGGCTCGACATCTCGAATCGGGGTATGGATCGGGTTTACAGTACCTACACCTGGAAAATTCATACCACTCGTTTACTATCCCTGGCGCGGATTTACGGCTTCTGGAACTACACCTCCAAAGAAAAGCGGGAGGATATGCTGCGTTACATTGAAGCGTTGTTCTATTTGATTTACAAGCCAGGGGCGCAACAGTTGCTAGAGCAACATATGCGTAGTTAAATCTCTTGCAGGGTCAATAAATGCGATCGCCTCTTGGGGAAGTATAGAGGCGATCGCTCTCTTCAATAAACCAAAAAATATAAAATTTGTCCTATCTTTGTAAAAGTTTCTCTGACAGCACTTGCTTAAGTCATTATTCATAATCGTAACTCTGGTATTTGCAATTGAACAAACTCTTCTTGAGTTTCTGAAATAAAATTATTTATATTTTCTTCTTCCTGGCTACAAAAAAATATTTGTTCTTTTAATTGATGAGCAATTTCAGTAATCATAGGGATGCAGACTGAATTGCCTACCTGCTTGTACGATTCTCCTAAATTTCCGTGGATTTTAAAGTCTTCAGGAAATCCCATGATTCTGTAACATTCTTTAATCGTCAATTTACGAACGGCATTTTCTTTGGGAATATAGATAAAGAACCGACCTGATGTTTCCTGAGAGGGTATTGTAGGATGTATCCCTTCCACTGAATAAATTCTATTCGGTTGATGGTGAACCCTGGATAAATGATGAGTATTTGGTCTAACTCCTTTCTTCCAAATAGTTTTATTATTCCGATACCCTACAAAAATTAAGCCAGATTGCTGTTGCTTGGGTTCATCTATTAAGGTATAGCTGTCGGGGTCTAAGTATTCAAAATCACCAAATTTGCATAGAAAGTTTTTTAATTTAGGTATGGGAGATTTTAGTTTTAGCCTTTTAAAGTTAAATTTTTTCTTTTTTGTACCAATAATAATAACTCTTTCCCGATTTTGCGGGACTCCAAAATCCTTAGAATTCAGCACTTGGCAATTAACTATATATCCCAAATCCTCTAAAGAATATAAAATTGTTTTAAGTGTTCTACCTTTGTCTAAATGCATTAAATGTTTTACGTTTTCTAGTAAAATTACTGGAGGATTTTTGGCTGAGACTATTTCACAAACACGAAAAAACAGTGTTCCCCTTGTATCTTGAAAACCTTTTCTTTTGCCACATATACTAAAAGGTTGACAAGGAAATCCTGCTGTTAAAACATCAAAGTCAGGGATGCTGTCAATATCTATTTTTGTAATGTCATCTGCTGGTTTTTCTGCAAAATTATTAAAATATACTTCCTGGCATTTTGGATCAATTTCACATGAATATACGCATTCATAACCCCTTCTCTCAAAAGCAATTCTAAATCCACCAATACCCGCAAATAACTCAATAAAATTTAGATTTTTCACTCTTGTTTTTCATCAATCTTTATTCACTCATTATAAAACATATTTACACCCTTTATTAGCACCAAAATTTCTATTTTTTCCACAAGCTTGTATCAAATCAATTTTCAAATTTATGCGTAACTATTTAGTTTATTATGTCAACTTTTGGAGCTAGATAGCCTTTCTAGGAAATCCGATATCTCTGCTACTAACCAGTCCTGCTCCACTGGCGTTACTTCATCAGCAAAGGTGTGCTTATGGTCTTTTTCCCAGATAACAGGAGGACATTTTGACCATCTTTCAACTTTCTCAATGTCCGCCGTCTGTCCTTGCACCTTACCGCTAAAACAAAGGCACTTCCATCTGAGGTGGAAGGATGATGCGTCAATCTCTAGATAGCTGCTCCCGAAGAACCCATATACTAAAATGCATAGCATAGACAGACCTATCAGCCAGAACGGAAGCAAGCAGAAGAATAATGGCGCCACCGTTAGTACAAATAAGAGCGATTGAACTGACCTAATCAATGCGTAGAAGACGATTGATGTAAAGCCAAACGCAATTGAACCGAACAAAGCGAACTGGTGAATACCCTTCGTCTGCAACCCCATAGGGGGAATTTTCACGAACAAACGCTTGTTAGTTTTCTGCAATGTAATGCGACTACCGTTGGGTCGCCGACCCGTTAACAGAGATTGATTTTGAGGGAGTTGTTTACTTAGATTAGGCAGCGATCGCGGAGTTTGTAAAGCTTTTAGAGCTTCGACTGCTGACTTAAATCGATCTTCGGCAGCAGGTTCGAGCATCTTTTCCAACCAATCAGCAAACTCCGGGGAAGCTTGCACCCGTGAACGAAAATCAATCTTCATCCGACACTGAGGTAAATCAGCAGGTGAGCGATGAGTCAGCAAAAACAGTAATGTTGCCCCCAAAGCATACAAATCCGAGGCAAAGAAGACCTGAACGATTCTCGCTACTTATAGAATCGCTTACTATAACGTAGTTGTAATAAGAAATCTGATGCTTCATCTGCTAACCACTGCTCACTCTCCCGACAGCCTAAATACAAGTGGTGCGGACGTACTCCCTCCCAGATGATCAGACGGGATGTTGTTGATTTTTTAGTTTTAATATCTACTTGCTCAATTCGTTCAATATATGCCGTCTTTCCTTGAACCTGACGAAAGATTACCCCCCACATTATCCACTGTACTCGGAAGTCTTGCTGCTCAATTTATACGCGAATACGACATACAGGATTCAACAAAACAAGCAATGCAATGGGCAAGCAAAATGTATAACCTAATAATACCATCAGGATTGACTGAAGTAGCTCAGGTGACGGCGGAAAGCGCATTATTAGTACGATGGTAGCCAAGAAGATTATGAAGAGACTAAAATAAAATGCTTTTTCCCCTGTTTTAATTTCCACTACCAGACTTTGATCGCTCTTTTTAACGCGAAACCTCTTTGGCGGTTGACGCTTTAACTGCGTGGGTAACTGCACAGAAGAGGTAACTTTTTTGTTGTTCCGTAACGCCTCAAGAGCAACTTTTGCTGACTCGAATCGGTCTTCTAGAGCGGGTTCGAGCATCTTTTCCAACCAATCGCCAAACTCTGGCAAAACTTTCACATAACGGCGGAAGTCAATTTTCATCCGACGTAGGGGAAGTTCATCCGGCGATCGCTTTGTCAGCAAAAATAGCAATGTCGCCCCCAAACTGTACAAATCAGATGCGGGTTGTACGTTTCCACCAAACTGCTCTTGGGGTACATAACCCAAAGTCCCCACAAATGTTCCACCACGAGTCAGGGTATTGCGATACACTTCTTGTACTGCACCAAAATCGACCAAAAACACCCGACCATCAGGACGGCGGATGATGTTTTCTGGCTTGATGTCGCGGTGAATCACAGGTGGAGTCAGTTGGTGCAGGTAGTGGAGGATATTCAGCACTTGCACCGCTATCTGCTTTACATCTAACTCATTAGCCTGCCAACCTTTCTCTACCAAGTCAGCTAACGATTCGCCCCTTACCAGTTCTCGCACCAGATAGAAGCGGCGGTTATCGGGAGTATCGATGGGGAAGTAGTCCAGGTATTTCGGAATCGCCCGATGTTCAAGGTTAGCGAGAACTCTAGCTTCCCGTTCAAACAATTCTAAAACCTTCCATTCCTTTATCTGGCGCAGGGACAACGCTTTGATAGCAACCCGTTGATAGTTAGTTAAATCTTCAGCTTCGTAGGTTGTGCCCATGCCACCGTGACCCAACGGTGCGACAATGCGGTAGCGATCGCGAATAACCTCACCCGCCTGATGTTGTGTATCCATACTGTCCAATCCCTATACGCTTGCAGTCAAGCGATCGCACCCGTGATATCCTTTCCTCTATTCTATGTTTCAACTAGGCATAAAGTATCTTGTTGAAATCTATTACCCTAAGTCCAAATATATACACATTTTGCTCCTCTTTAAAGTTGCGACTGTAAGAATAGGACTAAACGTCCAATCAACCGCTTCCATAAACGTCGAGTACGCCAATCAGTCATACTAACCAGTCTGCTGCGCTCAAAGCCAGTGTAAAAAAGCTGCTCGATGTGTTGCACCATCTGCGGCTCATCTGTAGAAACATCCAATTCATCGTTGTGGAAGAAACTGCGCGGATCGAAATTGGCAGAGCCAGTACTCACCCATTTATCATCAATTAACAAGCTTTTTGCGTGCAGCATACTTGGCTGATGCTCATAAATTTTGATTCCTGCTTTTAGTAAGTCGCCAAAAAGCTCAACCGAGGCGTAGTAAACTAATTTCTTATCGTTGTGCGGTCCGCAGGTCAGGATACGCACGTCAATTCCTCTCTTCTTAGCAGTAATAAGGGCTTGACTTGACTGATAGTCGGGCAAAAAGTAAGGACTCGAAATCCAAACTCGCTCTTCGGCTGCAAAGATAGCGGTAGTAAAAAGCGCTCTTATTGAGGAAGAGCGATAGGAAGGGTCTTCCCCTGGAGTCACCAAAATCATAGGGTCAACGGGTGAATCAGGATGAAAGTTTTCTACACCCAAGTCAACGGTGCCATTAGCAGATGCCCAGTGCTGCATGAACATCCCCTCAAGAACCGACACGACAGCACCTTCTAAGCGGAACTCAAAGTCAAACCAAGGAGCCTGATCGCCAAACTTCTTCTGACCATCCCAAAAGTCAGAAATCCCCGCACCACCAATCAAAACAATTTTCCCATCAATCAGGAGTAGCTTACGGTGGGTGCGTCCGGCATAATCAAATGGCGCTTTCCAGCTAAAGGGTTTGAAAAAGCGAACCTCTACACCAGCCGCTTCTAATCGCTTCCAATACTTATCAGGTAATTTCTTTGTACCGTAATGATCGATAACCAGTTGCACCTCAACGCCAGCAGCCGCTCGTTCGGCAAGTGCAGCCGCAAAATCGTTGGCACGGCGTCCCGGAGTCATGAAAAATGTCTCGAAATGAATGCATCGCTTGGCAGTGCGAATCGCCTCTAATCGTGCGGGTTGAATTTCGTCAGCCTCAAACCAAAAGCCAGTTACGCGCCCCGTGGTGCCTAAGGAATTCGATAAACTGCCTAAAGCAACAGCAAAGCGGCGTTCATCAGGACTGGGAACATTGATGGCTCTGTAATCAATGTAATCCCGGAAGGCTCCCCGTAAATAAAAGACGACGATTAGGATAAACCCGATGATGAGGGCGATCGCACCGAGCCACGTCAGAATGGTAGTGAATAGCTGCATTGTCAAATACCGTCAGCGATTGTCTATGGAAGGAAGCTTAGAGGGAATACCTAAAATATTACTCACCTAATACTGCGTTCAGCAGTGTTGCCTTCCTACAGGGAGTGCGGAAGCGTCGCTTCAACTGACTGAGGTGTTCATATAATACATCTGTTCTGGTGCAAGATATGAGTCTATCTTTCCCACAGTGCAATCGCACTTACCCGACTGCCACAGATACCCCTGAGAATTTCCAGCCTACACCTCCCTAGAACACCGACTACATAATTATTTCCTGCAACTCTAGCGGTAAAATACAAAATCTGCGATCGCTCGGAGCCAGAACCTTTGCATCAACTCTTACAGATATCTCGAATCATCGATACTTTCAATGAGTGGGTCGGTCGTTTAACCTACTGGCTGGTGCTACTCATGATTGCGATCGGTACTTGGAATGTAGTCGGTCGCTATGTGGGATACTACCTAGGTCAAAACCTCAGTTCCAATGCCTGGATTGAAAGTCAGTGGTACTTATTCGACTTAGTGTTTCTTTTGGGTGCTGGCTACGCCCTCAGGCATGACGAACACGTTAGGGTAGATGTTTTTTATAAAAGCTGGTCGCCTAAATGGAGAGCTTTGGCTGATTTAATTGGAACACTGCTGTTCCTCATCCCCTTTTGTTTAATGGTGATTTATTTCTCCTGGGAGACGATTCTTAATTCCTGGGCAATTCGGGAAATGTCCCCAGATCCCGGCGGTTTGCCTCGCTACCCGATCAAATCCCTAATCATTGTCAGCTTCGGACTGCTGATTCTTCAGGGTATTTCCCAGATAATCAAAAACTGGGCAATTTTCACAGGACACCTCACACCCCAGGAGGAACACCATGACGCTGGCGTATGAATGGTTAGGTCCGGTGATGTTTGCGGGTGCCTTAGTATTTCTGGCTTGCGGCTATCCCGTTGCGTTCTCGTTAGGGGGAGTGGCGATCGCATTTGCCATCATTGGTATTAGTTTAGGCGTTTTTGACGCCATCTTCCTCACCGCCATGCCCCAACGGATTTTCGGCATCATGGCGAATTACACCCTGCTGGCAATCCCTTACTTTATTTTCCTGGGGGCAATGCTGGAAAAATCGGGCATTGCCGAACGCCTGTTAGAAACCATGGGGATTATATTTGGGCGGTTGCGGGGTGGACTTGCCTTAGCGGTGGTTGTCGTGGGGGCGCTACTTGCGGCGACGACTGGCGTTGTAGCCGCAACGGTGGTGGCAATGGGACTAATTTCCCTGCCCGTTATGCTGCGCTACGGCTACGACAAGCAACTAGCAACGGGTGTAATTGCCGCATCAGGAACGTTGGGGCAGATTATTCCCCCTAGTGTGGTGCTGGTGGTACTCGCCGATCAGTTAGGGATTTCTGTGGGTGATTTGTTCATCGGTTCCCTGATTCCTGGCTTGTTGATGACAACTGCTTTTGCCCTGCATGTGGTGATTGTGGCATGGCTAAAGCCGAGTGCAGCCCCAGCCTTACCCCCAGAGGTACGCAACATTGGTGGTAAAGCCTTGAGACGCCGGGTTCTCGGCGCAATGGTGCCGCCATTATTGTTGATTTTATTAGTATTGGGCAGTATCTTTTTTGGAATTGCTACACCAACAGAAGCTGGGGCTGTGGGTTGTGTGGGTGCGATCGCCCTCGCTGCTGCAAACCGTCAGTTAAGCTGGTTAGCCCTGCGGCAGGCGTGTGATGCCACGCTACGAATTACCAGCATGGTGATATTTATTTTACTGGGTTCAACGGCTTTTAGTTTAGTATTTCGTGGCTTGAATGGCGACCGATTTATGTTTGATACTCTCTCTAACCTGCCAGGGGGTGAAATTGGCTTTTTGGTGGTGAGTATGTTGGTTGTCTTTGTGCTGGGTTTCTTTATCGACTTTTTTGAAATTGCCTTTATTATTGTGCCTCTGTTTGCCCCTGTTGCGGAATCACTGGGACTTGACCTGGTTTGGTACGGTGTTATTTTAGGGGCTAATCTTCAAACTTCATTTCTCACACCACCCTTTGGTTTTGCCCTCTTTTACTTGCGGGGTGTCGCCCCACCGGACGTGAAAACGACAGATATTTATTGGGGGGCGATTCCGTTTGTTCTGCTTCAGTTATTAATTTTGATGTTAATTATTGTATTCCCCCCTCTGGTGAGTTTCCTGCCGTCTTTGGGTCGGTAATAACTCCTTATTACCAGAGCTTGTAGGCGCATTCTTCTAATTTTGCGGCTAAAACCCCTGCATGATGCCACCAGTGGTAGTAGCCCCCTACCCAGCGACGTGAGGGTAAATGTCCTACCGGAGAGTTCAGCTTAAATCGATAGGCTGAATTAGAAACATGAGGATTATGAACCGACCAACCTAAAAGTTCACAAAACGTCGGATAATCCCCATCCACCTGTTGATAAATGCGTTTTTGAGCGGTAAAGCCAAAGCGTCCGCCACTATATTTCACCCAAAGTTGATCAATAGTTCGTAAGTCCTCACAGGGTAACTCTTGAATATCGCTAGTTTTGAGATAATATCCAGGTGCTTTGCCGCAGGCTTGACACATCACTACCCAGGTTTCTTCATCGGCTTTTTGCCATTGCCGGAAGGAAAGTAACCGCTTGAGCTTATGATAGTTAACCCCCACTTCAGAGGCTAGGTTTTGCTGTTTAGACTTACCCGTTGTGGGTTGCCAAAGATTAATAAAGTGAGTTCCACTTGGGGGTGACTGAATGGGTGTTAAGTCGGCTAAAACGTCAGCCGCAGATTGATAACGCTGTTTGATGGTAGGATATAATAACTTATCTAATAGTTTCCCCAAGCGATCGCTCACCGAATCCCTCGGCGGTAGAAAATCGCGCCATGCCCAGCCATCGTTCACCGAATCATATAAATCGAAGGGCGAAACCTGAGTGAGTAAGTAAATGCAAGTCACTCCTACACTATAAAGGTCACTTGCCCAAAACGCTTTACCCTTGACTTGTTCGGGTGCCATATACTCTGGGCTACCGATAATAGTACCCGTTGATAGCAGCGCTGTATCAGTCAGCAACTTAGCGACTCCGAAATCAATCAACACTAACCGACTATCATCACGGCGGCGGATAATATTAGCAGGTTTGATATCTCGGTGAATCACTCGATGATTGTGAATATATTGCACAATCGGCAGTAAATCTTGTAGCAATTCCCAGATTTGGGTTTCGTTGTATGCCCCGTTTTGCCGCAACTCTTCAGTCAGTGTTTGCCCAGGGATCCATTCTTGAATTAAATACAACTGTCGATTCTGTTCAAAATGTGCCAGTAACGTCGGGATTTGGGAATGTTTGCCCAGCTCCTGCAAGCGCACCGCCTCTTGTCTAAAGAGTTCCTTCGCCTTCTGCATAACCTCAATGCTGGCATTTTCCATGTAGAGTTGCTTGATCACACAGCGAGGTTTGCTGGGACTATCTTCATCAATGGCTAAAAACGTTCTACCAAATCCACCATGACTAATGGGTTGAAGTGGGCGATAACGCTCATTCAGCCATAGCTGAACGCCACAACTCAGGCAAAAGCGAGCGGAATCCAGATTTTCAGGAGCAAGGCATCTGGGAGTAACACAGTAGCTCATTTTTACATCCACTGATAGTCAGACAAGGGGACAAGGGTTTTTTTTAGATGTTAACCATCTCCCCTGCCCCCTGCCCCCC
>NZ_JADEWY010000153.1 GCF_015207375.1 Coleofasciculus sp. LEGE 07092
GGATGCGATATTGCGAGAGTGCAGAAGAATTTTAGAGTATGGAGACAACCGTCCAAGTGCATCAGTATTTTTAGACAGAAAGCCCTTTTTTCTGCCCCATCTTCCCCATCCTCCCCATCTCCTTCACCCCCTCTTCTGGCGCTGCTTCTCAAACCAAGATTGAAGTTGCATTCGGCAGGCAGATTCCATAATTCCGGCTAGAACGGGTAAACGATGGTTCGAGGCAGCGCTGTCGGGAATGTTGGCAACGGTACGGATTGTGCCAGTTTTGGGATCGTCAACTCCATAGACGAGAAGTTTGAGCCGTGCCAGGACGATCGCTCCTGAACACATGGGGCAGGGTTCTAGGGTGACGTAAAGGGTACACTTATTTAGATGCCACGTTTGCAGCACTTGACCAGCAGCACGGAGAGCGAGAATTTCCGCATGGGCTGTGGGGTCTTTATCTCGTTCGCGGCGATTCTGGGCAGTTGTCACTAAGTTGCCCTTGCTGTCAACAATTACGGCACCTACAGGGACTTCCCCCGCTTCACCTGCGGCTTGGGCAAGAGCGATCGCTTGATTCATCCACCCCTGGTGAACCTGATAGGCGGCTTCATCAATTGGGGGTAGCATTTGTTGTTTAGCTTATATCTCCTTAAGTCACTGGCTCTGCCAAAAGTGGGTCTAATCCCCCTTGGCTGTCTAGGGCATAGAGGTCATCGCAGCCACCAATATGCTCCTTGTTGACGAAAATCTGCGGCACGCTTCGGCGTCCGTCAGCACGTTGAGCCATTTGGTTTCTGGCAGCTTCGTTACCGTCAATCTTGTACTCCGTGAAGTTTACCCCCTTCCACCAAAGCAATAACTTAGCTCGAATGCAGTAGGGGCAAGTTTGCCAAGTGTAGATTTCAACGTTAGCTTTAATACGCTCTGGATGGCGTCCTAGGAGAGAGTTGAGAAAGTCCAGCATTTTAAACCGCTTTTTAATCGTCGTACTCTAGCCTAAAACATTAAGGAGCTAAAAGCGATCGCTGTTGAGTCAAGCAAGTTAAGCTAAATGGTACGGATTGAAGCCCTGAACTGATACCAATATTTCTTAGATCTGGAGAAATAATTATGCTATTAGAGTTAAAACAATTGAGAATTCAACCCGGTCAGCAATTGCTGATTGAAGATGTGAGCTGGCAGCAATTGGAAAGTCTCTTAGCGGAACTGGGGCAAAGTCGCGCTGCAAGACTTTCTTATAGTAATGGACTGTTAGAAATTATGGTTCCCCTCCCCGAACATGAGAAAGCTAAGCAAATTATTGGCGACATGGTAAAAATTTTATTGGAAGAACAACAAATTGCGTTTGAGTCGTTGGGTTCGACAACCCTAAAAAATGAACATATGACTCAGGCTGTAGAACCGGATGCCTGTTTTTACATTCAAAATCAAGCGGCTGTTATCGGTAAAAATCGGCTGGATATGAGTGTAGATCCGCCCCCAGACTTAGCCATAGAAATTGATCTCACCTCCCGCACTCAGTTGGAAAATTACCAAATGTTGGGAGTGCCGGAACTCTGGCGATATGGGCGAAGAGGGCTACAGATTAACGTTTTGCAAGCTGCAAGATATGTAGAGTCCGATTTTAGCCCCACTTTTCCAGATATTCCGATTGTCGAACTGATAAATCGATACGTCCAGCAGAGTCAAGTTTCTGGTAGAACCCAAGCCATTCAAGATTTTAGAAGTTGGGTACGGGAAAATTTATAATCTCAAAGGGGAGAGAGGTTGAGAGTAAAGGGGTTACAATGCGTACCTAAACGGAATTAATAGAATTAATCAATCAACAGGTATGAGCCAACAGCCGTTTAACCGACTGGCACCCTTCATCCAAGACTACATCTACACCCACGGCTGGACAGAATTAAGACAAGTCCAAATCGAAGCCTGTCGCATAATCTTTGATACCAATGCTCACCTATTACTTGCCGCAGGCACTGCTTCAGGCAAAACCGAAGCCGCGTTTCTCCCCGTTTTAACCCTTCTCCACCAAAACCCCTCAAAAACCGTTGGCGTACTCTACATCGGTCCAATTAAAGCCCTGATTAACGACCAATTTGAACGCCTCAATGATTTACTGCAAGAAGCAGATATCCCCGTTTGGGCTTGGCATGGCGATGTTTCTTCCAGTCGCAAGCAAAGGCTGTTGAAACATCCGCAAGGTGTACTGCAAATTACCCCCGAATCTCTAGAAAGCTTGTTAATCAACAAAACCTCTGAACTGACGCGCTTGTTTGGGGATTTACGGTTTGTCATTATCGATGAAATTCACGCTTTTACAGGTTCTGAGCGCGGGAGTCAGATTCTTTGCCAACTGGCTCGCCTATCCCGATGCATCCAAAAATCACCCCGTCGGATTGGGTTATCTGCTACCTTGGGTGATTATTCACTGGCTGAGGAGTGGTTACGTTCTGGGACTGAACTACCTGTAATTACGCCTCAAATTCAGGGAGGACAACGAAAAGTGCAACTAGCAATCGAACATTTTTACAGTTCAGATGCTAATGAACTTACCTCCTACACCCACTACCTCTTCAACCATACAAAAGGCAGAAAATGTCTCATCTTTGCGAATAATCGCACTGAAGCAGAATCCGCGATCGCTTCCCTGCGGACAATTGCCAAAACCCAAAAATTACCCGACATTTACCACGTCCATCACGGTAGCATTTCCGCCTCCCTACGAGAAACTGCTGAAGCGGCCATGCGCGGCAATTCCCCTGCTGTCACTGCTGCTACTGTCACCTTAGAATTAGGAATTGACATTGGGCAATTAGAACGAGTGATTCAACTCAATGCTCCCTTTTCTGTCTCCAGTTTCTTGCAGCGGTTGGGACGAACAGGAAGACGAGGACGCCCTGCGGATATGCGATTCATTTGCACAGAAGAGGAACCCTCAGGAGAAGAATCTCTACCCGAACAAATTCCCTGGCAAATGTTGCAGTGCATTGCCATTATTCAACTTTACTTAGAAGAACGCTGGATTGAGCCGATAAAGCCGCCGCGCTACCCGTTAAGCTTGCTGTATCATCAGACAATGAGTATCTTAGCCTCGGTAGGAGAACTTTCACCCCCTGCCCTTGCCCAACAAGTTTTAACATTACCGATATTTACCGCCATTTCCTCAGAGGATTTTCGGCAACTATTGCACTATCTTATTGATATTGATCACATTGAACAGACAGAAAAGGGCGGATTGATTGTCGGAATAACGGCAGAAAAAATTGTCCGTAATTTCCGATTTTATGCCGTCTTTTCCGACTCATTAGAATACAGTGTGCGAGATGATTCCAGGGAAATTGGTAGTATTGTCATGCCACCTCCACCGGGAAATCGATTTGCCCTTGCTGGGAAAACGTGGGAAATCCGAGATGTTGATACCAAGAGCAAAACTCTTTGGGTTAAACCCGTTGACGGAATTGCTAGCACCTCTTGGCGAAGTGGCAGCGGCAGCATTCATACTAAGGTGTTGCAACGAATGCGCCGAGTTTTATTTGAGGATGTTGATTATCTTTACTTACAAAATGGAGCAAAAGAGCGGTTGAGAGCGGCGCGTCAGTTGACAAAATTTTTCAGGTTAGATAAGGAGACTATTTTGCTTATTGACGGTAAGAATTACTGCATTTTTCCTTGGGCGGGAACAGTGGCTTACCGCACACTGGAACGATTTTTGAATGTTAGGGTGAGGGAGTCGTTGGATATTAGAAGGATTGGCGGTAAATCTCCCTATTTTCTGACTATTAAATTAGGTAAAAACACCGTTGAAGAATTAGAAGCAGAAATCTTATCGTTTTGCAAAAAAGACTTGACAGGAGAAGATTTAGTTACTTCTGATGAAGCGCAGAAACTGCAAAAATATGATAAGTTTATTCCCAATAATCTGTTACGCAAAGCTTTTGCTGGCGATTATTTAGATGTAGAAGACCTTCGACAAACCATGAGAACGTGGTAATAAAATAATAAAAATTTGATAAACGTTGTGGTGTAGTAGCCCTCACCCTAGCCCTCTCCCTTGGGGAGAGGGAACAAGAATATCAACCCTTCTCCCCTCTCCCCAAGGGAGAGGGGTTGGGGGTGAGGGCGCATGAAGTGATTGTTAGTCAATCAGCACAAACACCATTAACTATGTTTCTTCTGGATTATGTCCTTGCCATCCTCTGAGGTATCGAGAAGCTTTAACTTCAATGCCTTCCTTTGTCTTGATTTACAAGTATCCCTCAACCTGTATTTCTCATCCCAGCAGCAATCCCATTAATCGTCAACAACGCCCCGCGCAACAACTCACCTTTGCTGTACCTCGAATGTACGAAACCTGATGCCATCTGATCGCTGTGCTGGCGTAGGCGCTTGAGCAAGGATACCTGCAAGAAACCGAGGGGAACAATCGAGCCATTGCGTAAGTGTACCGATCGCTGCAAATCCGGGTCGCCATCCAGCAGTCGCTTATGTCCCGTAATCATTAAAATTAAATCGCGGGTGAGATTGAACTCATTGGCAATCTGCTCAAACAGGTGTTCAAATCGTTCGAGGTCTTCTGGTTTTGAGAGTTTCTGCACGTAATGACTGGCAATTTGCAAATCCACCTTAGCCAAAGTCATCTCAACTTTAGAAATAACCATTTTGAAGAAGGGCCACTTGAAGTAAAAGTAGCGCATCAGCTTCAAATTTTCTTCGGGTTCCTCATCCAAAAAGCCTTTGAGGGCTGTGCCAACGCCGTACCAACTGGGCAGTAAAAAGCGGCTTTGAGTCCAGCTAAAGACCCACGGAATTGCCCGGAGACTGCCAAAATCTTTCTTGCCACCTCGGCGGGTAGGACGAGAGCTAATTTGCAACTGGCTAATTTCCTGGATGGGTGTAACTTCATTGAAGAAATCCAAGAAATCAGGTTGCTCGTAAATGAAGGAGCGGTAATGCTGACGCGATCGCGTTGCCAACTCCTCCATTATTTGATTCCACGGCTCGATATTGTCAAAGCCACTACCCAGCAAACTGGCTTGAATCACTGCCGTTGTCACCGTTTCCAGGTGATACAAAGCTAGTTCTGGCAGGGAATACTTTGATGCTAAGACTTCTCCCTGTTCAGTAATCTTAATTCGCCCCTGAATACTATGCCCCGGTTGTGCCAAAATTGCTTCATAGGCTGGACCCCCACCACGACCCACTGAACCACCGCGTCCGTGGAAGATACGCAACCCTATACCATACTCCTCCGCCATTGTCTGTAGGGCTTTCTGGGCTTTGTGGATTTCCCAGTTACTGCTCAAGAAACCAGAATCCTTATTGCTGTCGGAGTAGCCCAGCATTACCTCTTGCAAATTCGGAGTTAACTTTCCTTGATCACAATTCGCTTTCTTCTCGGCAGACTTGTTCTCCTCACCCCCTGGCAGATTGGCATACCCTCCCCCTAAACACGCCCGATAGAGAGGTAACTCAAACAGGGCTTTCATGACTGTGGGTGCTCGCTTCAAATCTTCCACGGTTTCAAATAACGGCACCACTTGAATGCAGCTCATACCCGTTGCCGGATCATAAAGTCCCGCTTCCTGAGCTAGTAGCAACACTTCCAACAAGTCGCTGACTTCATGGCTCATGCTGATGATGTAAGTCTGGCAAATCTCTTCCCCAAACTCTTGTTGGAGTCGCCGCAGCATTCGGAACGTTTCGATCGTTTCGCGGGTTTTCTCGGAAAAAGGCAGTTCAGTCGAAATTAACGGGCGTCGGGTGGGCAACTCTTTAGTCAACCACTCCCTGCGCTCGACTTCCGATAGCTCGTTGTAGGGCTTGGGTAAGATTTGCAGGTATTCAGTAATCTCGTTTATGACATCCGAGTGACGGGAGCTTTCCTGACGGATATCCAGATGCGCCAGATTGAAACCATAAATTTCTACCTGACAGATGAGATTTTCCAAATCGCGGCAGCTCATCCCCGTCTCTGCCAGGTTGCGCTCGAGGAGTTGCAACTCCGCTAAAAATTCAGCTCCCGATCCATAAATACAGGAGTTGATACTGTCGTCGGCAATTTCGGGTTGCAGGGGTTTGCTATGGGAGATGCGACGGTTGCGTTCGAGGGTGTTTTCCAACCGTTGCTGCACGTATGCCAACTTCAGACGATACGGCTCCTGTCGGTAGCGAATTGCCAGCCGCTCGTAAACCTCTGGCATTTGTGAGCGATTTTGCTCTAGGGAGTCCAATAGCTCTGGTAAAACGTCGCTCCAGTGCAGAGACAGGCTCAACGAATTAGTCAGGTGCCTAATGGAGGTGATATATTTTTCTAGCACCAAACTACGTTGGTAGCAGGCTGTTTGCCAGGTTACTTGGGGCGTTACCGACGGATTCCCATCTCGATCTGAACCCACCCAAGAGCCAAACTTACAGAACTTCTTTCTTGGTGGTTTCAGCCAGGGAAACGAAGCGTTTAATCCTTGCTTGAGGCGGTGATACAACTGGGGAATGGCATCAAATAGAACTTCTTGGAAGTAGTGAAGTGTGTAATCTACCTCATCGAGAACTGTGGGTTTAAACTGATGCAACTCATCAGTGCGCCACCACAAACTTATTTCTTCCTTTAGTTGTTCAATACATTCTTCGACTTCCCAAGAGGACATCCAGCCCAAAGCTCTAACTGCTTCCTCGGCTTGGTCTAGTTTTTGCAGTATTTTGGCAATACGCTGCTGTTTGGCTCGAATTGTGTGCCGGACGATTTCTGTGGGATGGGCGGTGAAAACTAGCCGCACGTCTAAATTGTCAATTAACCGCTGAATTTGTTGGGGTGGTACGTTTAGCTCGTACAAGTGGGAAAACAACCAGTGAAATGTACTGGGTGTGTGTTGGGAGGAAGTAGTTTCCTGCCAGGTTTTTTCGAGTAAATTGGCGATCGGATCGCTCCCTTGAGCCTCTGCCTCAATCGAGTTGCCCGATGCCGTGGTCGAATTCCCCTTGGCAGCGGGTTCGGTTGTAGAATCTTCCGTTACGGCAGTCGTGTTGTAAGTGGCGCGTCGCGAAAGTTGTTGATCGCGCTGTTCGTAATGCTGCTCGACAATGTTGATGAGTTGGAAATATAGCGCAAACGCGCGGGATGCCCGAATTGCCGCATTGAGGTCAAGCTTTTCTATAACTTCAGGAATGGATGAGTTGGGGAAATCTGTGGCTTGTCCCTCTGGCGAACTCAATTGGCGCAATGATGCCAGCAAATCGACTAATTCTTGACCGCATTCAGATAAAAGAACAGACTTCCATAATTCTTCTACAACCTTGAGGCGATGGCGCAGCAACAGCTTGGAGGTAGAAGGGATGGCAAATGCTTGCTCGGATGACTGGAGGAGAGAACTCATATAAGGTCTGTCGCAGTGAGACAAAGACGATCCATTGTACGGGGTTTGTCGAACTGTGCGGAGTTGCACAAGTAACGAAATAAAGTCTGTAATCGACAGGCACAGACCTGTCCTAGGGGATAATTTATGTTTTGGAGTCCTCTAATTCTTCAGGTGTTGACTCTGGAAAGGGGAGAATTGGCAAGCGATCGCCTCTAAAGACTTCCTCACTTGCAATCCCAAGGGACTCTAAAGAGGAGCTAACTGCTTGCATTGAGCAAACCCCAAGAAGTATCGGTCCAGCCGCTAGACTGACTAATAAGTCTGCGGGAATTAGGGCTGGGGACGTTTGATCGGTTCTAGTCGTCTGTTGTATTGGGTTAGAAGATGACATAAGCAAAGCTAAGAATAATCAGAAACGTTTACTGAGCATATTGAGACTGCCGCAATCAAATACCCTAGCGCTGCCTGAGATGTTTTAGTAGCATGGGTTGGGTATTCGAGTTGAAAACCCAATGGCTTGGATTGGCGTTGAGTCAGGTTAGTGTAATGGATTGGATATCATTGATTACCCAGAAGAGAACGATCCTGCTACAGTTTAGTTGACATTCTCTATTCCCAACCCGGATGGGGAGGGTAAAGAGTTTTTTCCGATTACCCTTGGAGGTTTTTAGATGGATTTAGGTGAATTATACTGTACTGTCTTCCTAGGGGCGAATCATCCCGGCTCTCGTTATATTTGTTTACTTTAGAAAAAAATCACCCTCCGTTCAGGTCAGTAAATCTGTAATGTTGGATGTCGATCAGCGCAATTTAAAGGATCGTCCGTCCTCCTTGGCTCAATGGGCATACGATGTCATCGGACAACCAGGGGTTTACCTGCGTGTCCGCTTGCGAGGAAATAACCTGCACATTCTCTGCGAAAGCCATCAGGCGCTAGCAGCCCATGCAATCGTGAACCGCTTTCTAAAAGCGCTCAAAGTACGGCAGGGAACAGTGCAATTTCCCATTGAGCTGGAGAACCCAATCTACCAAATCACCATTTACGGGCGCAGGGCGAAAAACCCCCGTCCCGATTGGATCAAGCACATTCGAGTCAAAGCGACTTCCACCGATAACACCAATGCTTCCCTAGTTATTTCTAATGAAAGTTTGGCTCGTTCGGGTTCCCCAGAAGCGATCGCTCGCTATCTGAGTGCTAACCTAAGTCACCTGGGAGTTAGTGTCAAAGTCCTGATCCAAGAGTTAGGAGCAGGGGGGCAGTTTGTATCCAATGTCGAGCCTAACCAAGAATCCTATTCCTGCAATCGTCGTCTTTGGGTGGTTTGTACGTCTAACTACAGCCCCGATTTGTCCCTGTTAGCCGAGCCGTTAGTCGAGCAGTTGCGTGCCTTGCAGCTTAAAGAATTTCGAGACGCGGCAGTTTGCGCTCAGGTGAGCGGAGAAACTAATCCGGAATGGACGCTGCGGGTGGATTTGACGCCTGCGGAGGAAATGCTTGAGGATTGGGCGTGCTGGGGAGACGTGCAAGCAATAGCCAGAATTTTAGATCGGGAACTCACTCCATTGGGGATGCAAGTGCGAGCGTTCCAGAAAGAGGCAACCTTGCATTTATTTTGCCTCGCTAGTGTCGATGGCAAACCCACTGTCCCAGATAAGCCAGTAGCTGTAAATGCGATCGCACCAGTTTTGGAGTCAATCGCCCCTCAAGGTATCAAAGCGGCGGCGATTTACGGGGTGGAATCTGATCGCTTTTCCCTAGAACTTGAACCCGAGAAACCGCTCTGGGTTGATTGGTTAAACCTATCAACGTCAGAGGAGGAAACCCTATCAGCCTTTTCTTTAGCTCAACAAGGAAAGTATGATGCCTTGACCTTTTTGCTGGAACGGTTGCTCAATCCCGATCTTGATCGCTGGTTGGCAACAGGCGGTATTCACCTAAAAATTCGCCGCAAGGACGATTTGCTGCACATCATGAGCGAGGCACCTCTGTGTCCGTCTCAAGTTCAAGTCGGTCCCCCCATTGCCCGATTTCTGCGCCAGCTTGCCCTACCCAACATTGCTGGTGTTCGGATCTACGGACGCCGCACGGGTGTCACCTCCCCTTCGTGGAATTACGGGGTTGATTTCGTGGCGCGACGGCGTTTAGTACCGGAAGCGACTCCAGAGTTTGCCGCCTCAGATGCCTGCGTGAGCGATTTGGTGGCTCCACCAGGAGAATCTGTTCTGCGCCCGGATTTAACGGAAAATGACCTCAAAGAGGGTCTACAGAAAGTTTCTCAAGGCATCGTTCGGACAATTCAACATTGCTTGTGCTATTCCCAGTTATTTATCCCTACCCTAGACAACAAGGCTCTTAGTGTCCGACGTTCCGGTCTAGAAAACAGCCAAGGCGCTAAAGTGGCAATGGTTTGGGGTATATTAGGGTTGCTGCTAACGTTTCAGGCAGATTGGCTGATGGGTCAACTTGTGCGGTCGCGAACCAATTTTCATAGGGCACCCACTTCGGCAGCAACAGAGGGAACACCTGCATCGATGTCTCTACCTCAACTGTCATTACAACGAGATAGTAATTGGGGAGCAGATAACTTTAATGGTTCAGGATTTACCCGTGAGGGGGCAACTAGCATTATTATTGATGATTCCTCCACCTCTGAGCGAGTCAGTGCCGCTAAAATAGCCGCCTTAGCCGTAGCGCGATCGCCTAATCCTTCCTTTAACAACCAATTATTAGACCAAAAACTGGCACTTTACCAACACCGCTTCCTGCAAAGTGGTCCCCCCGATGTTCTGATTATGGGCAGTTCTCGGGCATTGCGAGGCATCGATCCAGTGACACTGCAAGATGCCTTGGCAGCTCAGGGGTATTCAGACATTGAAGTGTTTAACTTTGGCGTCAATGGGGCAACGGCTCAGGTGGTAGACTTGATAATCCGCCGCGTTTTAACCCCAGACCAATTGCCTAAATTAATTATTTGGGCAGATGGCGCTCGGGCTTTCAATAGTGGTCGAGTGGATACGACCTATAATGCGATCGCGTCCTCAGACGGTTATCAACAGCTCAATGCTGGCACCTTTCCCAATCGCACCGGCAAGAACTCTTCTGGAACAAACTCAACCGCCCAACCCTTAGCAGTATTGCAGCACACTCATCAAGCCCTTGATGAAACCCTGAATCACTCTTTAGGCAATCTTTCCTCTGCGTACTCTCAGCGAGACGAACTCAAATCTCTGTTGCGAAATCAGTTTGTGACAGTCTTAAAACAAGCAATTCCCCAAGCTCCAACCCCTCCTAATCCAGAGGAAGCGTTAGGCGAAGAGGAATTCATTGACTTTGATGGCTTTTTACCCCTTTCGGCTCGCTTCGATCCGGCGAAATACTACCAAAATCATCCCAGAGTAAAGGGTGCTTACGATAGCAACTATCAATCGTTTCAGCTCAGGGGCGAACAAGATAAAGCCCTCGAAAGTCTTCTACAATTCGCTAAAGCACACGATATTAATATCGTGTTTGTAAATTTACCCTTGACTCAGGATTACTTAGACCCGGTACGCAGTAACTATGAAAAACAATTTCAGCAGTATATGCATACCACAGCTATAGAACAGGGACTGATTTTTCGAGACTTGAGCGATTTATTGCTTAACGAACCCGATTATTTTTCTGACCCCAGCCACCTGAATCGCTACGGGGCTTATGAAGTGTCTAACTATCTAGCTCAAGATCCGATGATTCCTTGGTCATTAGTTGTTGGTAATTAGTTATTAGTGATTGGTCAGTGTCCGTTGCCACTTCCAAAAGACAAGGACAAAGGAAAAATAACAAATGGCATTTGTTTCGATTATCTACGGACTTTTCCTATTAGCTGTCCTGGTAGCTTACTGGTTGGGACACTCAGCTTCATTTCGATTGTGGGTGCTGGTAATTGCCAGCCTGTTTTTTTACGCCACGCTGCAAATCCAATACATTCCCCTGCTAATAGTTATTACCCTGATTAACTATTACTTGGGCAGGGCTATTGGTGTGAATACGGCGCGGGGTTTACATATTGCCAATCGCCGTCTTTCTAATGAAGATTGGCAGGTGGCGCAGGATCTTTGGGATCATCGACGCTTAAAGCTGTTGTGGCTGGGGATTGGGTTAAATATTCTGTGTTTGGTGAGTTTTAAGTATGTGCCGTTTGTCTTGACTAGCATAGCTGCACCCCTGCATATTCCGGCTATCCGAGAGACGGGTAACTGGATTGGCGATCGCTTAATTGCTCCTTTAGGACTTTCGTTTTTTACTTTTGAGTGTATTGCTTACCTGATTGACTTGTATCGGGGAGCGCCAGCGACTCAGAAACTGTTGAATTTTACAGCGTATAAGTTATTTTTCCCTAAACTAATTTCAGGTCCTATCACTCGCTACCATCAGTTTGCTGGGGAGATGAATACATTACAATTTCCCAGTCTGGATCGATTAACCGAGGGACTCTGGCTGATTGGTTGCGGTGCGTTTAAAAAGGCGCTATTGGCAGATCGGATTGGGATTCTTGTGGATTTGAGTTTTGGCAACTTGGAACGGGCGGGTAGTGGGGACTTGTGGCTGGCTATTTTTGCTTACGGGTTGCAACTTTATCTAGATTTTAGCGGTTATGTAGATATTGCCCGTGGTAGTGCGTTGCTGCTGGGATTCAATCTGCCCGAAAACTTTGACTTCCCGTATTTCAGCACCAGCATTGCTGATTTTTGGCGGCGCTGGCACATTACTTTAGGGGATTGGATTCGTAACTATCTCTATTTTCCCTTAGGTGGGTCCCGTAAGGGTTTGAGTCGCACCTGCTTAAACCTGTTTGTTGTTATGCTAATTATTGGTATTTGGCATGGTGCGGCGTGGGGTTTTGTGGTTTGGGGCGGACTGCACGGACTGGCTTTAGGGGTTCACCGATTGACTCAAGCAGCGTGCGATCGCGTAATTTGGTTGCAGCGCTGGTGGGAAACGGCGTTGGGAGTATTGGTTGCTTGGTTTATAACCCAGTTAATGGTTTTTATCTCTTGGATTTTCTTCCGGTTGCCGAGTCTTCAACAAGCAGTTTTTGTACTCCAGAATCTTTGGGGACAGCAGGCAGATGTTCAATTTGGTGAAACAATTTACATTCAAGTCTTTGGTTTGGAACGTTTCCAAATTGCTCTTCTGTTTGGGGCATTAGGGGCAGCGATGGGTGTTGTCTACTTTATGAGGCGGGGGCTGAAGTTACAACTCAACTGGCCCGTAAAGTTGCTGTTGGTGCCGATGTGCCTGTTTGCCGTCTGGGTTTTGGCTCCTGCTGGGGGTCTACCTTATATTTACTTTGATTTCTAATGAGTAACTATTGGTTTCTGCGGGGATGATGGGAAAGGTGCTGAGGATGTGCTTAAATTCCTCCTGTTATCTTTTCTGCAAAGCGAACAAAGGTAACGCAGCGTCTAAGCTTGTTCAAATTTTCTAGCTTTTCAACAATCATCTTCGCGTGCTGTCTATCTACATAGGGATGACCCGTATTTTCCTGAAAGATTTTGTTCAGTTGTTTCTTGGGGTTTTTTATTCCTTCTGGTTTTTTCTTGTCCTTGACTTTGACTGGATGGGTAGGTTTTGAAAGAACTGCGGAAATAGCACGACCATCAGCGAGTAGCCATGCTTCCAATTCTTCTTCAATACAAACTAAGTACACATTCTCTGGTGTTACTCCAGCAGTAGCCAGTGAATTCATAATGATTTCGCAATCCTCTTTCCGGCAAGGGCGTTGACCTTTTTCGCGCCAAGCTGGAAATAGGGCTTGCTGAATAAGTGCCTTGGTGAGGGTAGGGAACTGCTTAACAGGGAACAGGCAACAGTTTCACCCCCCTATCTCAGATAGATTATGCAATAGCATCCTCCAAAAAGGCTAGGATTTTCAGCATCTAGGTGCAAAAATCTTGCACTTTATTCACTTTTAATCGTCCTCTAACCCTTAATGTATGAGGGTTTCCAGTTTGTGCAGCAAGCCCGAAATAGATCCCAAACAATGATAATGCGATCGCATCCGTCTGCTAATAACTGGGCAGCAAAACTGCCACACTCAGAAAGTAGATTGGGTTTATTGCCAAGTGTGACAGAGGGAGCAATTTCGATATCTGGATCGAGCATACGCACCAAGTGTTCGCACACACTTTTATCTGCCCCATCTGGGTCGCATTCAAATATCATTCCAACTTTCATGCTTACCCTTGTTGACTCAACCGATTCATGGTGTAGAGTTTGCCGGGACCGAACTTTTTAGACCATTCTTGGAGTGATTCTTGATCGGCAGGGCGACTGAATACAGGTTGCCCAGTATCGTCACGTTCAACCAGAATAATTTGAGACAGGGATAAAAGATCGAGTAAATAGGGTGAATGAATTGTAATAATTACTTGAGTCTTACCTGCTTCAATCACATTCCGAATTTCATCCACAATTAGATGAATAGTTCTCGGATCAAGACCGTTTTCGATGTCTTCAATTACAATTAAGGGCGCAGGTTCAGGATGCCTCAACAATGCCAACAAGGCTAATATTCTTAGGGTTCCTGTCGATAAGACACTCAAGAGGCGACAAGGAATTGAGGTATTGGGGGCAGAAAGCCTATGAGTGTCAGCCGTAAAACGAACCGAGATCACGCCAAAAAGACAACCCGACCGATGGTGGAAGAAGAAGTCATTGCCA
>NZ_JADEWY010000154.1 GCF_015207375.1 Coleofasciculus sp. LEGE 07092
GCCTTGGGGGGAGTTAGTGCGGCTGTGGATAATTCCGTTAGTCAGCAACGGGCTGAACTAGCCGCGAATCCTCCCCAGATGGAATCTCCTGGTGCTACAGCGACTAAAGAAGGGTCAGCCGCAGATAAATCGCTCCCTGAAGGCAAGGCTCCCAAGGCAGTAGAGAAAGCGCCAGAAGGTCAAGCAAAACCCGTCCCGCAACCCAAGCCTGTACCGCTTCCTGCCAAGCCGCCTGTTGCCGCCGCTCCCTCGCCTCAAGTGACAGGAAATGCAGAGGGCAAGCTTGACTCAGGGGATGCTCAAAAGTTGCAGGTATCTTTGCGGAGTCTACCGACGCGAGATCCGGGCTTGCAACAAGTGAGTGCAGGCTCACCGCCGCCTCTGGAATTGGCAGGTGATGCTGACCCCAAACAGGCTCAAGAGCAACGAGCCAAACTGGAAAAAAGTGTTGCCGAAGCTCATACTCAGGGTCAGCAAGATATCGCCCAGCCTATGGGTGAAAACGAAATTTACCCGCAAGTGCCACAAGAAACCTTACGCGCTGAGGGGATAGGTGAAGGTGGCACCGCCGGGGGTGCTGCTCCGAAACTGGGAGTCGGTGCAGGTGCAGGTGGTGCGGCGGGTGAGGATGCCGTTTCGATTATCGCCCAACAAGAGAAAGGTCAGGAGATTCAAGCGGCGGTTGCCCAAGCCCAAAGCGAAATGGCAGCGAAACGTCAAGAGAACGTTACCAAAGTCGCGGAAGAAAAAGGTAATTCTAATAAGGAAATAACCAAACTCCAAGGGGAAAACGCCACCCAGCAGACAGAGGAACGAGCCAAGGCTCACTCAGAAGTTACCCAATTACGCTCTGATTGGCAGAAAGAACAGGACGATGTAGTTCAAAAATCGCGTACCGAGGCGGATGAAGCGGTTGCTAAGGGTGCCCAGGATGTTCAGAACAAGCAAACTGAGGCTGAGAAGAAGGCGACTGAGCATATCCAGAAAGGTGAAGAGGACGCTGCTGTTGCGCGTCGGAAAGGTGAAGAGGATGCTGAAAAAGAGCGACAGAAGGGCAAGAAAGAGTCGGGTGGGATACTGGGTTGGCTAGCTGACAAAGCCAAAGCCTTTTTCGATGGCATTAAACAGGCGATCCAAAAAGCCTTTGAAATAGCCCGCGCCGCTGTGAAAGCTGCGATAGAAGGGGCGCAGAAATTGGCGACAGCCGCCATTGAGCTAGGACGCAAAGCCATTGTAGGTATTATCAAGGCAGTGGGGCAGGCGCTGATTGCCATTGGTAATGTATTGCTGGCGGCTTTCCCAGGATTACGCGATCGCTTCCGCAATGCGATAAAAGCGGTAGTGAAGGCAGCAGAAACGGCTGTCAATACTCTAGCCAACGCGCTCAAGAAAGGCGTACAGCTTGCCCTCAACTTGCTAGCCAAAGGTTTGGATGCCGCGCTGGGACTCTTGCAGAAGGGCATGATGGCGGCGGTGGAGATTGCCAGCCAAGCTGTTCAGGGCGCGATTAAGTTTGCGGATGCTGCAATTAAAGCTGTTGGGGCGTTTGCTGTCTTAGTTAAGGATATTGCGGCTAGCCCAGGACAGTGGTTGAGCAATTTGGGCGCTGGGGCAAATGATGGCATCCGTAACCACTTCTGGGGTGCCTTCCAAACAGCCGTGCAGGAGTGGTTCTCTCAGAAGGTTGAGGAAGTACTCGGTTTGGGAATGACCGTTTGGAACGTCCTCAAACAGGGTGGGATTAACACGGCTGAAGTCGGCAAGATGGCTTGGGAAGGGATTAAGTCGGCAATTCCCGCTGTCCTGATTGGGCTTCTGATTGAGAAGGTGGTCTCGATGATTGTGCCTGCTGCGGGTACAATACTGCTGATTATCGAAGGGCTGCAAGCGGCTTGGGGTACGGTCAGTCGTATGATGCAGGCGTTTGACCGCTTCATGGTCTTCCTGAAGGCAGTGAAGACGGGTCAGGCTGGGCCTCCTTTCGGTGGGGCTTTGGCGGCGGCCGGTGTGGTGGTGATTGATTTTGTGTCCAACTGGCTGCTGAAGCGTCTGCGTGGCCCTGCTAGTAAGGTGGCTGGGAAGATTCGGGAGATTGCCGCCAAGATTGGCAAGAAGATTAAAAAAGCCCTGAAGAAGGTGAAGCGGAAGCTGAAGCGGAAGGTTCGTAAACTTAAGGATAAGTTCTTCGGGAAGAAGCGTCAAAAGAATTCCAAACAAAAAAATAAGGAGGGCAAAGAAGGCAAAGGTGCTTCAGAAAAAGATCATCCTAAACTTGCGAGACAGGCTGCTGCGGAATTGAAGAAAACGGCTGGGGAGCAAAAGGATTACGATATCCTCAGGAAGGAGAAGCAATCGCAGGCTAAGCAAATTGAGAAGTCTTATACGGCTAAACTGAAGCCAGGAATTAAGCTCAAAATTTCCTTCCAAGATGCGGCAACTGATAAGAGTGATGGAGATCTTGATTTCAAGGTAGTAATTGCACCGAATACTACGGTATTACCCGGTTCAATCAAGTGTGGAAGCGATGAGGATCTTAAGAAAGCAAAAGCTGAATTTGGTGAGCGCTTGTTTTCACGAGAAGAGCTTCAGTCTACTCTCGGAGTAAGTAAATCAACCGCTCTAAGGCGTATAGATGAATGGAAGAGTCAAGGCAAGCTTCATACTCTTGCTTCAAACACTTTTGATTCACAAACCGAATATTCTTTTGATATAAAGAAGGCAGGACAAAGAGAGGTTAACAAAAATAACCGATCTAAGTACGGATACAGTAATCCTGCAAAATCATCATCTGAAGGGCTTCAAATTTTGAATAAGGGTATTCGCTCTGATTCCCCTAAACCTATTCTTAAGGATGACAAAACTTACCATATGACCAAGGCTAGGTATAACAGCAAACGCCCTGGTTCCTCCTACAAAAACTTCGGTTTCGCTGAGGCGAACCTCGGTCATAAGGAGCCTGGGGCTTCCGGTCACTGGAATAAAATTGGACATAAGCAATCTAAAGCTGAAAATAGGGCGTGGAACAAAGATCCTAAGAACTATCAGGGGCCCGAACATTGGGAAGAATCTTCTGCATCAGGCTCTAGTTCTGAACGATACCGCGTTCCATCAAAGTCAATCGGAAGTCATTCTGATTGGTGGTAAAAGCCAGGAGCATACAGTCTGAGTTGAAGGATAGAGCAATGAACCAAGCAAATCCGACATTATCAGCTCTACATACGGCATATGTACGATGGGCAGGTATACCAGTAGCAATCCTAGAACTACGGAGAGACGAGTTGAATGAAAAGATACCCCCTCAATTGGACATTCTGTTCTTTCAACCAGCAGCAGAAGATAATTTATCGGAAGATGAGTACTTCACTTACATTGCCACTGCTGGAATGAGTACTCGTATTATGCAGGAGCCCTGCAAGCACGTAGAATTGATACTCTGTGTACAAGAACGTCAGCCCCAAGCAGCTCTTGAGCTTCTGGGTAGAAGACTAGCAGAGCTAGCTGTGCTTCCTTTCCGTGAAGGAACTTCCTTTACACCCAACCTTTTGCTCTATGATGTATCATTGCCTTTGTTTGAACGAATGGACTGCGCCCTTATTACCAATTGGGGGGTATACTCGCCGGAATGGCTTCCAGGTATCCAGCCACCAGTTCAATTACTTAGTGTGAAACCTGTCTACAAAAGTGAGGCAGACATCATTGAAGGGATTGGAGATATCGAGGTGTGTCGTCGTTTTAGGAATGAAGGTATTAACTGGGACAATCCTAAGCGTAGCCCAGCTAACTTGCAAGTGTTACCAACTATCGTTGAGTTTGAAGAAAGGAGATCGGTGATGGCAGGAACAGATGTAAAGACTACTATCCAAAATATTTGGAATGATATTAAGGAGTGGTATACAGAAAATGCCTCTAGTCTTCTTGAAAATTTAAAGGATGGAGTATCAGATCAGGAGCTTCGTGAATTTGAAGAGCGCGTTGGATTAGCGTTGCCTGATGATTATAAAGCGTCATTAAAACTACATAACGGAGATGTTTATATTCATGATTACAATTACCTTAGCTTAGATGGAGTTCTTAATAGATGGTTAAGGATGAAAAAAATGAGTGAAGAGGGGGGTTTTGAGGGGAGGGAAGTCTTTGAAGCAGGTGAAGGCATCATTCAAAATACTTGGTGGCATCCTGGTTGGATTCCTTTTGCAGAAGATGGGGGTGGCAATTTAATCTGCATCGATATGGCTCCTGATGCTGATGGTGTTGTGGGACAGATCCTTAACATGGAGCTTCGGTCTGGACCCGGCGTCAGTGAGTACACATCTTTTCTTGAGTATTTGGAACACTATAAGGACGATCTCTATGCTGGGGTATATGAAGTAGATGAAGATGGTTATATTATTGAAAAACTTGATTGATAGGATTGGTTGATACCTTAAACGGCTGTAACTAGCTTCTCATCAAAGATGCTCGCTCATACGGAACATGGTCATCTAGACAGCAAACTAACTCTACGCGATCGCTCCCAATCCCCCTTACCCATCCACACCGTCACTCTATCTCTAACCAAACAGGATGACACCCTCAGCGAGTGCCGTCTCACCTTCCAAGTCAGTCCCGAACTCTACCAGCGCATCGAAACCGAAGCATTATTCAATCTCAAACCCGAACTGCGCGGTTCCCTTTCTGCCGGAGACTTCCTACCTGAATCCGACATCCAAATCGAAGCCACTCTACAACCTGATTTGCTACCACAGCTAGCCGAACACACCACAAACCTCAAAGAAGCAGCAACCTACCTGCAAAACCTCAGTCAAGAACAACCCGACAACCCCCTGCTATCTACTGAAAGTTGGTTTGCCCTACACGTCAAGCAGCCACAGGAATCAGGCGAAACAGGCTACTCCACCTTCTGGGCTTATCTCAATCCCTCTGTAATTACCCAAGACAGCATTTCCAGCGAACAGATTTCTCAGGGAATGGTCAATTTCTTCAAAGATTGGGCGGATACCAATCTGTCGGAATTAAACCAAAATACCATTTCTGAAAGTCTGGAGGAGATAACCAAGGCATTTGAGGAGTGGACGGATACAACGCTTTTAGAAACCCAGAACGCCATTTCGGAAGCGCTTGAAGAAGTAAGCAGTGCTTTTGAAGAATTGGCTGATACTCTATCTGAGACAACCGAAGATACTACTTCCAGCAACCAGATTTTAGAAGAAATCATCCATTTCTTCACAGAAGACGACTGGCCCTTCACCAAGATTAAAGGAGAGCCAGTTTTGCGGATGGCTTTCGATGGGAAAAATGGCAAATGGACTTGCTACGCCAAAGCCAGAGAAGAACAAGAGCAATTCGTCTTTTACTCAATTTGCCCCATTAAAGTGCCAAAAACTAAGCGTCGAACTCTAGGAGAATTTATCGCTAGAGCCAATTATGGCATGGTTATCGGGAACTTTGAACTCGATTTTACCGATGGCGAGATTCGCTACAAAACCAGTATCGACGTTAAAGGCGACTTTCTTACTTTTGAACTCATCAAACGGTTAGTTTATCCCAACGTGACAATGATGGATGAATACCTACCAGGGATTAAGTTAGTCATTGAAAGTGGTATGTCACCAGAAGACGCGATCGCAAAAATCGAAAAGTAACCTCTTTGGCAAAAAGCGATCGCATTCCCCTGATAGTATTGCACCATTTTAACTGGGTCACGCCACTAGTGTTGATTGTCGGGAATCCTACCATGCCAGAGGTTCCCCTCATATCTGGTGATCGCCCTTTAACCTTAGCCACTCGCCACTCCCTTTCCTCAAACGCTATCCGTTACGCTGCTAAAATTAAATGCCTTCACCCGCACCCCTGGCACCACACTACTACCAAAGCGCTGCACCCTACTAAGGGCATCCACATCCCGCAGCATATCCGGCAGGCTTTGGTTAAAGCGCAGGTTCTTGATAGGATAGGCGACTTTACCCTCTTCAATCCAGAACGTGCCATCGCGGGTCATTCCCGTAACCTCCAATGTTCGAGGATTAATATAGCGCACATACCAAGCGCGGCTGACTAAAATTCCTAGCTCTGTTTGAGCAATTAAGTCAGCTAAACTTTGATCAGAGCCAGACATTACGATGGGAAACAGTTTTCCTGTAGGTTCCTTACCCTGCTGCTGCGCCCAATAACGGCTGTAAGAAAGAATTTCAGGAACACCGTCTTTCACCACCTCTAGATAGTCGTTGCTCAACCCATCACTGAAATAAGTCCCCAACTGCAACAGGGGATGAGCTGGATGGCGTTGGACTTGTACCAAAGAGCTAAACATCGATTCGCCAACACGGTTGGCAACAGGTTTACCTGCTTCATCCGTGCGAGACATAAATGATCGCCCTTCATCCGCTGCTCGTGCATCTAGATTCCAAATCACCCAAGGCAGCAAATCTGCAAAGGCAGCACCGTCGAAAACGACTGGGTAGGTGTCGGGTTTGATTTCACGAGGGTGACGTGAAGCGATCGCACGTTCAATAAGCTGTTCAGTTAGGGAATCAAGCGGTAATTGCTCTACTGCAAAAGCCGTGCGTTGACTCCAACTCGAACCATTATCAATTCGAGCTGTAAAACTAAACTCTGCCTTGGTGCCGCGATCGCTAGCTCGCAAACCCTGGGAATTTCCTAATGCTTGAGAAAAGGCTTCTATACTTAAGGTGCCAGACCCTTCCACCCCTGCCTTAGTACTCATTGCACATACCCCCTGCACCATTTCTCCCCGTACTAGGGGTGAGAGAGTTGCTGTCGCTTCATCAAAGGTTGGACGCCGCTGCTCATAGACTTGTGGTTCCAGCAAGGGCACCCATTCTGGATCTTCTGGAGCAATCCGAGCTAGTTCTTCGGAGCGGCGAATGGTTTGTGCGATCGCTTCCGGGTCGAGTTCTGTCGTTGATGCCGAAGCACTACGCTTGCCGAAATAGCTGGTAATGGTAAGATTGAAGCGGTTACGGCTGATGTTCTGACTAATTTGATTTTCTGAGAAGCGGCTCAGAGACGATTCACTAGCGCTAAGATTAACAAAAACTCCCTCGGCTTGGGACTGTTGAATCACTGAATCGACGAGAGATAAGGCTTGGTCTTCGCTCAAAAGTGTAGGGGCAGTTGCTAGAGTCATGGGCACTTGCAAACTTCAAAAGGGGAATACCCCATGGTGGCATACCCGTTGGTTCCTTCTACAGCTTTAGTTTTGTTAAGAATCAGACCTTAACTAGCGGAAAGCTGAACGAAAATCAGTCATGATGAGGGCAAGCCTGCTGTTAAATGCTGGAGGAAATCATGTCATCTGCTCCGCTGTTTAGCGATCGCGCCGAGGCGGGTGAGCAGTTGGCTCAACTGCTTCTCTCTCTCATCAGTGACTTGCAAACCACCACAGACATTGTACTCCCACCGGTTGTCTACGCTCTACCTCGTGGTGGTATTCCCGTTGCCGTACCTGTAGCGCGTCTACTCAATTGTCCTTTGGATATTGTGGTTGCCAAAAAAATTACCACTCCTAAAAATCCAGAATTAGCGATCGGTTCTGTGACTTCACAGGGAAATGTTCTTTGGACACGACAAAGGCTATTAGGAAAAATCCAGTCTAATATACGGCGAACGGCACTACAGAAAGCTTTAGACAAAGCCCAAGCTCAACTTGCCCAATTATCGGTTAGTTGTGTTCAGGTAAACCCCCAAGGTAAACTTGCCCTATTGGTTGATGATGGCATTGCTACTGGTATGACTGTAGCAGCCGCCAGTCAAGCGATAAAAAGCCTTCAGCCAGCACAGATTTGGATTTGTGCGCCAGTTGCTCCAAGGGGATTAATGAACTGGCTGGGGCGCTGGTGCGATCGCTTAGTTGTACTAGAAACCCCCGATCAGTTTCTCAGCGTCAGCCGCTTCTACACTGAATTTCCTCAAGTGAACACTGAAGAAGCTCTAACTTATCTGCAAGAACACAATCACCTGCCTCATCACAGTTAACAACCCAACCGATATAGAAGAAGTACAACCTAACCCGCCCAGAGTTAAAACTCCGGCGTCATAGCTTAAATCCACGCTTTGTGGACTTAAACTCTTATCCAGTCGTCTTTAGGCGGCTTTAGCCATAAGACAGTGGTTTTAACCACTGGCGGGTTGTTGCCACTGGTGCAATTGGTGAATATGGCAAAATTGGGAATAGTGAAGTATCCTAACGAGTAGTCTTAACCGTAGGAATTGGTTAATGAGACTTCTGCAATTTTGGTGGCGTACTATATCAATGACCTATAATCCACCTGAGTTGGTCGAGCATTTAATGGTTTTGCTGACACTGGTTTTAGGTTTAACTTGGGTGTTTCAACCCTACTGGCAGTATTTGGTACTCAGCTCCAGCTTTGCCATGGGAGTAGCGGCATCCATGTGGGTGCGAGAAGTCCTGCTGCCTTCACCCCGTTCGCCTATGGTTAGGGTGTTACCCGTTGCAGCATTAGTCTTCTACAGCTTATTTGCTTTTGTCACTCTAGTTGATTACGTTTAGTTGAGTCTCAGTTTATCGGTAAGTCGCGCAGGAAGTAAAAGCGATCGCTCCGCCAATTCTCCCCTTTTCTGCGCCCCAAGTAGCCTGTTAACGGGGAGGAAAGCTCAATCAGAATTTCATGCAATTCTTGAGGCTTTAACGATTGAGGGGGAGTTGAGCTGACATAGGCGCCATGAAGACTATCAACACTAGCTCTTTCAAAGCCTGTGTTTTCTAGGTAGTTTTTCACAAGCCGGACGATATGCGATCGCACAGCGATATCCTGGTACACTTGCACTATATACTGCTCGATTTTATCATCGGCTAAACCATAAGCCTCTTGCAAACAAGCTTTGAGTTTCAGCAACTCTATAGAACCTTGATGCTGGGCTTGCAGTTCCACGAGACGTTGCAGAGTTTCTGGACGAATCACGCTTATTTTATTCCCCTCAGCCGTTTTTAAAGCAGGTTTTGTAAGTTCACCTGCTGCTACGATTAATTTAAGACACTGATTAAAATGGTCTTGAAGATGTTTATAACCCAGCTTAATTAGTTGGGCTGGTGTTCCATCAGGTACTCTTTCAGTCTTGGTTGACTTACATTCTCCCACAACTGGATAGGGCAATTCACAATAAAAATCTAAACCACCAGCACCCCCCGTTGCTTCTGGATCGAGGCTGGCTTTGGGGTCGTTTCTAGAGTTGGTAAAACCTAGCTTGAGCAAGCTTTTCCGCACGAGCTTTTCAAATTCGTGACCGTTGCTAGAGTTACCGACTTCGGCAATTGTCTTAATCCAAACTAAATCGGAATCAAGCCGCCCAACGGATTCGCTGCTATTCCAACCGAGAAATATTCTGATATCTTGATCGAGTTCTTTAGCCGCGAGGTTAGTATCTGATAACGAGGCGATCGCACTCTGCAGTTCTTCCAATTCAATATACTGGGGTGGCTGTCGTTCTTGCATCTGGCGACAGCGCTGTTCAAAGAAGGTATTACTCAAAACAGGCGTTGCTTGAGTAATCGTCAGGGGTTGCGGTAAAGGAACAAATCGGGGATTTGGATTTACGGGTATTTCAACAGGTTGAGGCAGTCGGTAAACCCGCAGGTAAGCCAGAAAGATATGACCCCGTTGCAAGCGGGTTTGCTCCAAGGCTTCCTTTGTCCATACTGTCAATTTCGATAAAAAATCAAGGGGTTCAGATTCATCTAGTACTTGACAAAGTTCGCACTTTGCCCAGGCTTTAATCACAACTGTTTCAGAACCCAGTTCAGCTAGACTTTTTTGAGCAGCAGGCAGAAAGTTTGAGCGATAATACTGCTCGGTTGGCAAGGCGTTACTCGAAGTCTCGGAGGGATAGAGGGCAAATTCCCGCCCCGGATTAACGAATATCCGAGGTAGGGCAGCAATTGAGCGTCCTTGGATTAAGGCTTCGATATCTGGTGCGGGTAGACACAGGGCGGTTTGCAGCATTATTCATTATCCTCTACTGCAAATAAATCATCTAGCTCCTCATTATCGGCTGTGTCGTCTGTACTAGATTCCTCAAATAACGCTCCAAACATTTCCTCATCTTCGATAGTCTCTTCGTCAATTTCGCCCGATGGATCACTGAGAATTTCTCTTAGCAGTGGATTCTCCAGAATTTGCGGTTTTGAGAATTCTACAACCTGCTCTTGAGTTAGCTGATAGCTTTCGCCGTTCTGATAAACGGTATAAAGGTTGATAAGAGGTCTAATCTGTTCTGCTTCCAGATAAGCCCATTCTCCCCCCATATTTTTAGATGTAAGTTTTTCCAGTCGCTTGTAAGCCTGGGAATTCTTGTTAATTTTTTTGTTTTTAGAGCGAACTAGACAACCACGAGTTAAACCAAATCTTTTATAGTCAGTTAAACGTTTTAATCCTGCTCCAACTGAAGCTGCATTTTTTTGCTGAATAACTGATACGCCTATGGTAAAACTTTTGTTACTTTCCTTGCCAGAAACTTTAAACCTTACCCAATCCCCAACAGTCTCAATTTTGTCAAGAGTTACTTGCTTTAGCTTTTGTCCTGTTTCTGTTTCACCTTCCAACACTTCACCAATCAAATTCTCGAAGCCAAAATACAGAGCATTAGCAATTAGGTCATTATCCTCTAAGTAATCTCCCATATCTGCCTCATTTGCAGCTTTGAGAGCTTTTTCAAATTTCTCTTCAGGATTATCATCATTACCACCTATATCAAAGTTTTCAGCACACCAATTCAAAGCTTCTCGCACAGTCAGCTTTCCTTTCCCAACTTCCCTCAGTTCATCTTCTCTAAATGGATAAGTTGAGTTATGGGGTGTTAGATTACGAGGTTCATACAACTGCTCTCGCAACCAGAGAGCAACTAAATCAACCATAGATTGGCTATTCAGGCGCTCTAGTGATATCGGGTTGCCTTGAGTAGCAGTTGACATTCGATCCAATACACCACCACCCATGTCCATACCACTTCCAGTACCCTTGATTTGTCCTCTCCAAGTTGACTCAAACATTACTGTCAAAATGACAACGCCCTTACCAATACCTGACTGTTCGAGGTTATCGTAAAGGTCTTTAACCAAGCGAGCAATTACCTGAGTCTTAGTAAAACCATCTGTAGATAATACGCCTTGTCCCTCTAATTCATCAAAACAAATCAGCACAGGTTTATGATCGCTAATCAAACGCAGGATTTGTTGAAGATTCCCAAGGGCTTCCGCTTCTTCATCTTGAGCTGTTTTGCTAGCGTTGGTGGGCAAACCCATAGAGTCTGCCGTTTCTTGATCTAGCTCATTGCCCGCTAACCATTCAACAGCATAGGGGGCATACATTTCTGATAGCGTCCATAAAATAGCCCGGAGAATATAAGGGTCAGCATCAGGCTTGCTCTTAAGAATCTGGACACTCAGTTTTTTAATAAGATTGTGGTTATTCTGCAATGCCTTAGCATAGGCTCTATCAAAATTCTTAACTAACGTTGCTGCGGGAGTCTTCTGACCAGTTGCATTACTCGCATTTGCCAGCGCTGCTGCTACTTCCTGCCATTGCGTGACTCCTTGACTGCCAACTCGCGCCAGGTTTTCTACCAAACTTTGCAGAAATTGATACCTCAATAGGTCTAAGTTGCCATATTTAGCAGCATTGGCATAGACAAATAACGCACTACCATCACCAATAAGACGACGACGTAGGCGACTGATAAGCTGAGTTTTTCCCGATCCGACATCAGCAGTCACTACTAAAGTGGCTACCTTGTCTTTACTTTCTGGACTGGTTTTAACCTGCTTAATGACTTCCAAAACTTTTTGGGAAGCATGAGCATTGAGAGTAGCCAAATCGGGGAAACCTTTACCCCAAACACTTTGAACGTTATCAATTGCGGCACTGCTAAACGGGTTGTAGCTTTGGATGGCAACGTTGAGTTCTTCAATGGAAGAAACGGATGAATTAGTCACGATCATTCAAGTGAGGTAACGAACTGCAAGAGGTTTGAAATTAGGCTTCAGGATTTACACGCTTGGCAAAGTAGCGTAATTTTCCTACTGGTGGAGTAATTGAGTCTTCTAATTGATCGGGAGTGACATTTAAAACTTCTCCTCCCATTAGCTCAAAAATGTCATTAGCTTGCATCTCCAGCATCCATTCACTGAACTGAGAACGGCTAACCCGATCGCCTATTTCCCGTCGAATCCGATAAATCGGTACTAAATCATCCAGGTTATAGTCACGATTCAGCCTGTCGTACACCTCCAACGCCACTTGCTTAAACTCGTCATAGGAAGCGATCGCACTTGCCGATGCTTTGACTCCGTGAACAGATACAACTGCTCCATTACCTCCCCCTCCACTAGCCGACGTGCCATGCTCTCGAATCCACTTCAACAGTGCATTAGCCGCTTTAGCACCAATTGCACTCTCAAAATGGAATTCATCGCTTTTAAGTCCCTCCCCCAGGATCTGAAGTCCCTTCGGCATCAACAAAGAGATTTTGTTATTAGAGACTGCGATCGCTCCGTCTTTTTCCAACGTTTTGTAAATATCCTGATAATCCGCCGCTGTTTCCTTCTTTCGTTTCAGCCGTTTATTCAAGTCGCCCTTTTTAACGTCAGCTCCCCCTAAGTCCCACAGAAAAAGAAGCAGACGAACTTCTTTACTATAAACATCAGCTCTGTTTGATACCTTCGTTTCCATAGTAGTAGTCCAAATTACTTAGAGAAAGAATTAATTTTTGTAAAAACACTAACCAACTGTTATCCTAACCGTATCTCATAGCTAATCGCCAGTCGATGCAAGGGAAAGAATCGCTCCTCCCCCCTCAAGCCGCATATAAACTAGGCGATCGCGTCAGCCGTCTCAATACTGCTCGGTAGCGTGCAATGCAACACCAGGCGCTCCTCTTAAATCTCCCTTAAAAAGCGAAACTTCCTCTAGCTCCCCCCTTTTTAAGGGGAGGTGGGGGGGATCTCACACAGGGAATCAGTCTTATAGCGGAACAAAAGGAAGCGTGAAGTATAGCCCTCACCCCCTCTCACTCGCTTTTTGAAAGGGGCAAACTATCAATGTAAATTGGGAAACGCAATATCGGAAGACTATTGTCACCAATCTAATCCGACAATCTACTGCGAGTTTGTTGAATCTTTTTCTTGTTCCGCCAAAGTGCGAGCTAGATGAGCCAATTCAATATCCTTCGGAACACGACTAGGTTTAAGAGCCTTGAGCAACTTGATTTGTGTAGCGTTGACCCAACGATAAACAAAATTCAAATAAACAGTATTGTTGTCTAAATCAATCTCTTTAATGCGGAATACCTGAGTGGGGGGCCAGTAATTAAGCCAATAACAGCGGCGGTTTACTAAAGCCTGAGTCAGGATAGCAAAGGGTTCTGTCGCTTCTACTTCCACAGTCGGAAAAAGTTCTTCATAATCAGACCAAGGAATTTGCAGAGAAACGCTATCAGGACTGCCAAAGTCAACAGTGATAACATTATCCCTGACTTTAGCAACTGGCTCCGTTACAGTCGCTTTCTCTGACTTCAACTCAGCCATCGCATCAGTGACAGCCGTATTTTGCTGGTTAGGGGGTATTGCTAAGTTGTCTTCGTAAGAATTGGGGCGTTTAGCTAGCATCACTTAGATCATTATATTTAACTGCAATCAAACCAGCACCCAGGATGGGAGTGTTACACCAGATATATGGGAGGTAGATAGTGAAAGCTTTTATTTAATACTATATGTGGAAATGGCAAAAGATGCCAGAAGGAGATGGGGAGCGGGGGTGCGG
>NZ_JADEWY010000155.1 GCF_015207375.1 Coleofasciculus sp. LEGE 07092
ACCAGAAAGCGAAATCACCGGATGAGGGATGGTATCAACAAGGCGGCAAGGTTGATTGTCAACCACTGCCTAAAATATGGCATAAGCACGATTGTTTTGGGGTGGAACGAAGGATTCAAAGATAATGCCAACATGGGCAGGTTGAACAATCAAAAATTTGTTCAGATTCCCTTAGGCAAACTTAAAGACCGATTGCAGCAATTGTGTGAAGTTTACGGCATTCGCTTAGAGGTGACAGAAGAAGCCTACACCAGCAAAGGTAGTTATCTTGATGGAGACTCCCTGCCCAAGTTTGGCGAAAAGCCAGAAGGGTGGAAAGCATCAGGAAAACGCATCAAACGTGGGTTGTTCAAGAGTTGTGACGGCTCAATTGTTAACGCAGACCTTAACGGCAGCGCCAATATCTTGAGAAAAGTAGCCAGAAAGTTAGGCATTGACCTAAACCGACTGGGTAGACGGTGTTTGACGACCGTAGCGAGAGTAAGATTGTGGGCTTTGCCACAATCTACTTTGTCAGCAGAATCCCCGCGTCTTTAGACCGGGGAGTGTCAACTCTGTGAGTAGGTTGGCGTTCACTCCGTTTAGAATTGCTAGTGTTTCCTCTTCAAACCCAATCAAGGTATTATTCCCATCCTGAGTAATGGACAACTGACCGAAGCTCAAACCCTCTGCCAAACCTATGAAGTCTTCACCGATGCGGAAATCAACAAGGGTGTCCGTACCTTCACCAGCAGCTAAAACAAAGGTATCACTACCGCTACCGCCGGAGAAGTCATCACCGACGAGGGTATCGTTACCTAAACCGCCGCGCAGGATATCATCGCCATCGTCTCCCCAGATTTGGTCGTCGCCTGCTTCGCCGAAGAGTTGGTCATTACCGCCTTTGCCGCCAATGCGGTCATTACCTGCACCACCGTAGATGATATCATCGCCACCGATAGTACCACCGGGGGAGCGAGTGTTGAGGTCGCCGCGCAGGACATCATCGCCGTCACCGCCGAAGATTTGGTCGTTTCCGAGTCCGCCAGCGAGGGTGTCATTACCGCCGAAACCGTTGATTAGATCATTATCTGGAGTGCCAACTAAGGTATCTTTTTTGGGTGTGCCATCGATGGGAGGTTGACCGGAACTGAAGGTAAGGGTAGTGGTGGCGATGGTACTGAGGTTCGTGTGAGCTGCGCCATCGTTAACCGCAAATTCAATAATGCGATCGCTGGTATCGGGGGTGGCGGCAGTATTGTTATAGGTGACGGTTCTTAGAACTTGTTGGTAATTGGCGACGGTATCCTCACCGCTGAGGATGAGGGTGCGGAGGGAGGAGTCGTAATTGGCGGTGATGTTAGTGCCACTGGTATTGGCAGCGAGGATTTCGGCTGCGCCATCTTTGAGGTTAGTGATTTTGACGGTAGCGTTGGCGAGGGTGGTGCTGTTGGGGTCAGTTAGGGTTAGGTTATCAGTATCGACAATCGAGACAGCACTTCCGGTAAAAGTGGTGGTAAAATCAATGCCTGCTTCATTGCCGTTGAGGTCAAGTTCTGGGGGAATGTTACCGTAGACCACAATAAGTTTCTCCTGCACCGGGGGTGTCATTGGGGTCAGCTCCCGGTGCGCCGATAATCAAGTCATCAACACCATCCCCATTGATATCTCCTGCTCCACTCACCGAAAAACCTGAGAGGTCATCCGGATCAATCCCGTTAATGACAAAGCCATTGCTACCGTTGAGTTCAGACAGCTCAAGTGAAGCATTAAAACCTTCGCTGTTACCAAAGACCACATAAGTTTCTCCTGCCCTCGAGTTACCGTTGGGATCAGCATTCCAGGCACTAATAATCAAGTCATCAATGCCATCCCCATTGATATCTCCTGCTCCACTCACTGAAACACCTGAGTTGTCGAGCTCATCAATGCCGTTAAGGACAAAGCCATTGCTACCGTTGAGTTCAGACAGCTCAAGTGAAGCATTAAAACCTTCGCTGTTAGCAAAGACCACATAAGTTTCTCCTGCCCTCGAGTTACCGTTGGGGTCAGCACCGTTTGCACCGATAATCAAGTCATCAATGCCATCTCCATTGATATCTCCGGCTCCGCTGACTGAACCACCTGAGAAGTCGCGCTCATCAATGCCGTTGAGGACGAAGCCGTTACTACCATCGAGTTGAGAAAGGTTGAGAGTGGCATCAAAACCCTCTTCATTACCAAACACGATGTAGGTTTCCCCTGCACCCTCGTTACCGTTGGGGTCAGCATCGTCGGCACCGATAATCAGGTCATCAATGCCATCATCATTGATATCCCCAGCACCACTGACAGAGATGCCTAAAAGATCTGCTGAATTAATCCCACTGATAATAAAACCATTGCTGCCATTGAGGTCTGAGAGGTTGAGGCTCGCACCAAATCCCTCCGCTTGACCAAACACTACATAGCTTTCACCCGAAGGAGGGTCGTAGAAGACTTCAGTTGTATCCACAACAGGGGCCCCAATAATTAGGTCGTCAAAGCCATCGCCGTTGATGTCCCCCGCCCCACTTACAGAGAAGCCTGAAACATCATAAAAATCAATGCCGTTGATGACAAAGCCGTTGCTACCGTTGAGTTCAGACAGGTTGAGAGAAGCATCAAAACTCCCACTTTTTCCAAACACAATGTAGGTTTCTCCTGCAGAGGAGTTACCGTTAGGGTCAGCACGCGTAGCACCGATAATCAAGTCATCAATGCCATCCCCATTGATATCTCCGGCATCGCTGACTGAAGACCCCGAGAAGTCAACTTCATCAATGCCGTTGAGGACAAAGCCGTTGCTACCGTTGAGTTGAGAAAGGTTGAGACTGGCATCGAAACCCCCACTTTTACCAAACACCACATAAGTTTCTCCTGCACTCGAGTTACCGTTGGGGTCAGCACGCGTAGCACCGATAATCAAGTCATCAATCCTATCCCCATTGATATCTCCGGCTCCACTCACCGAACCACCTGAGAAATCACCCTCATCAATGCCGTTTATTACAAAGCCGTTGCTACCGTTAAGTTCACTGAGATTAAAAGATGCAGTTGCCATAGTAAATCCCTCCGTTAAATTTCAGATAGTCCTTTACTTGTGTTCAACCGAACCAATCCTTACCACACGCCGAATTTCATCTGTCTTAAACCCGATCGCCATCGGACGCCGCACCCCTGGCAACACCGCCACGTCATACAACTCCGTGACTATCCCCTCAATGCGCAACCAATGCACAATATCCCCACTGCGTAAATCAATCACCAACAACCCACACCGAGGTTCAGCCTGCTTACTCTGTAACCGCTCAGAGAGCACCAAACCCGAAAACGTCTTATTCTCCCTCGGCTTCGACAACCCCACAATCGCAAAATCACCACTAAACGCCAACCCGCGCAAATAACCGGGACAAAACGCCACTGACTCAAACTCTCCCCGACTCAAATCAACAAACCCAAACTCCCCTGTGCCAGAATTGAGCAACCAGAGTTTATCCCGATACAGTCGCGGCGAATGAGGCATCGACAACCCCGTCACAATCACCTCATTAGTACCCACATCAACCACACAACCCCCATCCCGCCGTTTATCCCGCCAACCATCCGCAACATCCGACTGACTCACCGCCGTCACATATCCCGGTTGCCCTGAGCGCATCGCCAAACCATTCAGGTGACACCTATCCTCTGCCGCCAACTTAGAAATAAACGGCGGTTGCCACAGAGGGATAAAACTATACTGTTCGCTAACGGTTGCCAAACAACCAAACAAAGTATTGACAAATATGACTTTATGTGAATCATCTACAGCAACATCATGCACATCCAAGTCCCCCGTTATGTAACCCACCTGCGGCACAAACAGGCAGTCATAACCGTTGTGAACTTGCCCCAACTCCAGGACATTTTCAAACCGCCACAACTGATACAGCGAACTCAGATAAAGGGTTGAACCCTTTACACATAAGCCCATAGAACGCTCAAAGGTACGCTCAAATATCGATAGCTGTCCCGTCGGCTGCAACCCAATAAAAAAAACCTTGCCCGCTTGATAAGTGGTGAAAGCAAGGCTAAGATTTTGTTCAGCTAGCCAGGAATTGAACTGGCGGGAGCCAGTGATTTCTAATGAGGGGGAATTCGTTGAGGATGATGTGGGTAGATGCACGATTTGTCCTCTTCGTTACCGTTTTCTAATACCAAAGCCTACATCCTTTCCCATAACTTATTTCAGTCACATCTCATCTTCATCGAATCTTTACAAAACCAAGCGTTGCTCTTTACACAACCTTAAGGAAGCGATTACCCAAGCGGTTAGCACTGATGCGATCGCAAATTGAAAAAGATTCGGGAGAGATGATAGGCTTCTACCAGGCTCAACCCTTCAGGGCAATAGATTGGATATCCTTATAACGAATGTATCAACTTGCAACAGTAATAACCAGCTTACCGACTACGTGTCCCTTTTCACTCTCCCGATGAGCAGTGGCAATTTCAGATAGGGGATAGGTTTGTTCGATAATCGACCGAACTTTACCCGCTTCAATCAGTTCCTTGAGGCTAGCCAAATCTAAACCATTGGTTTGTAGAAGAATAACTTTAGCCGTTTTGCCAGGAACTATCTGGGTGAGAAAACTTTGTACAAAATCGCCAGGATAAGGCTGGGTGGTAATGTAAACCCCATTGGGTTGCAAGCTATTTTGGCAGCTCCAGAAGGATTGATTACCCACTACATCGAATATAATGTCGTACTTAGTAGGAGCTATTGTAAAATCTTGCTGAGTATAATCAATAACGCGGTCAGCTCCCAAACTTTTTACAAGTTCAATATTCTTCGTACTGCAAACACCCGTTACCTCTGTCACAAAAGCCTTAGCAATTTGCACCGCATAGCTACCCACTCCACCAGAAGCACCATTAATGAGAATGCTTTGCCCCCTCCGAATTTGGCCCTCATCTCGTAAGGCTTGCAGGGCTGTCAACGCTGCCAGAGGCACAGCCGCTGCTTCTTCGTGAGTCATCGTTTCAGGTTTGAGGCAAGCTGCTTTTTCGGAAACGGCAGCATATTCGGCATAAGCGCCTCCGGTTATATTATCAAGGCGTGTGTAAATTTGGTCTCCTACCTTGAAGCGCGTAACTGAATCCCCGACTTCCACAACCTCTCCAGAAACGTCAAACCCCAACACTAAGGGGAAATTGTAGCCCGTGAGAAGTTGAAGCATACCCTTTCTGATTTTCCAGTCGATGGGGTTGATGCTGGAGGCTTGAACTTTGACTAGTAGCTCGTTTGTTTTGATTTGAGGCATTGCCAAGTCTGCGTATTGAAAGACTTCAGCTCCGCCATACTTGTTGATTACAGCAGCTTTCATCAAAAATTCCCAATTTTAATCCATTAACTCACAACTATTACCAATAATGAGCGAGTAAAGCTCTCCTTCTTAAGGCTGAATTTTAAGTCGGGTTATGTTAATATAGCGGGTTCAAATCAGTTGTGAAATAGAATTCCCGTATTTTCTAACACTTAAACATAGCTCAAGGATTTTTTCAGTTTAACTCCTGACTCCTGTCTGCTGTATTCTGACTGCTAAATTAATTGAAAGTATGACTATGAAGAACGAACTATCCATCCCCTCTCATTTCGACTCTCAGAAAGTCGGAGAAGTCTGGCGAGTTCCTTACCAGCAGCGAATGGCTGAAGCCCAAGCTTGGGCAAAACAGCATAAGCTCCAGCCTGCGGAGCGAGACGAAGCCCAGATTTGCTTGCTCGTAATCGATGCACAGAATACCTTTTGCATCCCCGGATTTGAATTATTCGTAGGTGGCAAGTCGGGTACAGGAGCTGTAGATGATAACGTGCGGTTGTGTGAGTTTATGTATCGCAATCTAGGGTCAATTACCGAAATTGCCGTAACCTTAGATACCCACACCGCTATGCAAATTTTCCATTCCGTATTTTGGATTAATGAGGCGGGGGAACATCCCCCAGCCATGACCAATATCTCGATGGAGGATGTGGAAAAAGGAGTTTGGAAAATTAACCCCGCAGTCGTTCCTAACCTCAGTCACAGTGATTATCAAGGGTTGCAAGATTACGCCCTGCACTACACCAAAACACTGAACCTGGATAGCAAATATCCCTTAACTATTTGGCCATACCATGCTATGTTAGGCGGTATCGGTTATGCGTTGGTTTCTGCTGTCGAGGAAGCTTGCTTTTTCCACAGTATCGCTCGCAAAAGCCAAACTCATTTTGAAGTTAAAGGCGGTAATGCTCTCACTGAGAATTATTCAGTCCTGCAACCTGAAGTTTTGGTAGACCCAAATAACCAAGCGATCGCTCAAAAGAATACTCCATTTATTGAAAAATTGCTGAGTTTTGACCAATTAATTATTGCAGGTCAGGCAAAGAGCCACTGTGTCGCTTGGACAATTGACCACCTGTTAAGTGAAATACAGGCAAGAGATGCAAATCTTGCTCAAAAAGTCTATCTTCTAGACGATTGTACCTCTGCGGTTGTAGTTCCTGGTGCGGCAGACTTCAGCGAACAAGCAGATGCTGCCTTTCAGCGCTTTGCTGATGCTGGGATGCATTTGATCAAGTCAACGGAGTCAATGGATGTGTAAACTTAGCAAGCACGTCCTAAAAGTCTAGGATAGTTTTTCCTCTGTATGGATTTTGTCGTTTGGAGTTCAGATCCCCGACTTCTTAGAGAAGTCGGGGATCTAGTCTTCAGTTGCCTTTTTTATCTTTTTCCCTTTTCCCAAAAAATCATCGGTAAGGCAGTGATACATCCGATAGTCATAACCATCCACTAAAATCTGGTACTGGGAAGAATCCTCTGCAAAACAGTTTGGCATATCTTTTACTGGGGCGTTAAAATTTACCAGCCATACATCTAGAGGACGCGACAGTTGAGCAAGGGTTTGATCGAGGGTGGTAGAGGCTTGACAAGCCGTTCCTTCACACCGATATTGATCTTGATGGGCTAAGAGAAACTGGGGATTGAGAGGTAATGCTTGTAAATTAGCAGAACCCTTGAACTCCCAAGCAATTCCCATCAGTTCACCCGTTTGAACTAGCGTATTATGGGTTGTGGCGATTAGAACGGAGACTGGGGATGTCTGTTGAATCATTGGCACTAAAAGGTCAGGGCGGTAGTATTTCTGATAGCCCAAATTGCTGACTACCGTAATACCACTGAACAAACCCATGAGCCAGATGATAGCAACGGCTCGTCTTTTTTGAGAAATGGTATATTTGTGGGAGGATTTATCCTGTCCCAAATCATTCCAACTAACAGCAAGTGCGGCTGCAACTAAGAGGATGATACTGGGAAAGTAGACAAAATTATACCTAGCTCCCCGGGTCAGGTCAGTATCAAAAATGTAGGTAATTCCGAAAAATAAAGCGATCGCTCCTAAAACAAACCCTACCAAAATACCTATCACTAAACGAGTTTCAGGATTCTCCCCCTGAATTTTTATGCCGCGATAGAAAATCGGCACTGCCCAAATGAAAAAGCCGATCATTACCGCACCAGAGGCGAGTACCACTAGCAGGGATGACGCCTCCACAGGTAGCAAAGAAATCATCGTAATCCAAGCTGCTAGCGCTTGAAAAATGGGGCTGATAGTCGTCAAAAAAGTGCGATCGCTCCCCCTAATCCATTGAGTCATCTGAGGATCGTAACTGCTCTGCAACACGGGCAACCAAACCAAACAGCCTACGAGGGTGCCAGTAGCAACAAGAGCAATCCGCCACCAATGGGAGGGAGGAATAGGGAATGGGAAATGGGGAATGGGCAAAAATTTTCCCAATCTCTCAATCCAGGAACTTTGTAAAAGACAAAATCCCAGCAATACGATTGCCTCAGCACAGAGAGTCAGAATAAAAAAGTAGTGGGTTGCTATGCCCAAACTGTTAACCACTATCCAGCACAGCACTACCCTAATGGGCAGGGGTGTTCGGCGTTGGAGATGCTGCACGGCAACAACCAAGCAGCACAACGAGGCAATCACCCAGAGAATTCCTAGGGTGTAATGACGAGCTTCCTGAGCTAGATAGATACCGTAAGGAGAAACCGCCATCATTGCGGCTGCCAGTTGAGCTACTAATCGGGAACGAAATGCCAGCCAACCTAAGCCGTACATAGCTGGAATCGAGACTACCCCCAACAACGCTGGAAGCGATCGCGCCGCCCACAGTAGAGAGGTTCCCTGGAACGTCTCCACAGCCGATGTGGGAAACAGTTTCATCCACCAGTGAGCCAGCAGAAAATATAGGGGAGGATGATGATCCTCAGCAAATAGGTGACGGGTTACTGCCCCTCCCCCATCGTCTGGATCGAGTTGTAGGGGTTTTAGCAGAGTTTCTAGGGAAATCGCCTGATCTAAGGGTACAGTGTGAAAACTATTCCCCAGACTAAACACCAGCGTAGCGAACTCATCCGTCCAAGGAGACTTCAAAGTGAGCTGGGTAAAGCGTAAAGCGGTGCCAATAGCGATCGATGCTAGTAGCAGTAATAGGTGGAGGTTTTTTTTAGATTGCAAAGAAGGAGTCAGAATTTAGGGGTTAAATTTCACAATACCTGATGCCTTGATAACATTTTAGATCTGTTGACTGAACACTAATAAAAGCAATGTTCACGAGAATAAGGGGCATCGGTTACGATAGACGCAACTTAATCGCAATAGAGCCGGAGCATATTCACTATGGTTGAGGCTCAACCTCACATTGCTATTTTCCTGCGAACTCTGAGTGCTGGTGGCGCCGAGCGGGTGATGCTAAATGTAGCTTTTGGTATTGCCCAGCGAGGGATTATGGTCGATCTAGTTCTTGCAAAGGCAGAAGGAGCTTACTTGTCCCAAGTACCTGCCGATGTAAGGATTGTAGATCTTCACTCTTCAAAATTAGACCAGCATCGACTCTTCAAGTTACCCACTAGTTTTCAATCCACAACTAGTCTTCCCAAACTAATACGCTATCTCCAAACGGAAAAACCGACTGCACTCCTTTCAGGCAATCATTACCCTAATGAGATAGCTATTTTAGCGAAATATCTAGCCAGGTCACAGACTCGTATCGTAGTATCTGAGCATACCACTCTTTCTGTAGAGGCAAGACGAGTAGAGCAGGTTTCCTCTCGTTTGATACCCCTTACTGCACGACTTTTTTACCCTGGAGCTGATGGAATCGTGGCAGTTTCTCAGGGCGTGGCTAAGGATCTGGCTCATGTAGCAGGTTTATATTTAAAAAAAATTAAAGTAATTTATAATCCGGTAATTACTCCAGAGTTGAGACAAAAAATCGAAGAACCTGTGGAACATCCCTGGTTCACAAGTGGAGAACCTCCAGTTATTGTCGGAGCGGGACGGTTTGTAGAGCAAAAGGATTTTCCTACCCTACTCCGTGGTTTTGCTAAGGTTCGACAGGTACAACCTGTTCGGTTGATGATGTTAGGCAATGGTCGAGAGCAAAAACGCCTCGAAGCGCTGGCGAAAGAGTTAAGGATTGAGGCTGATGTCGCTTGGGTTGGTTTTGTGAAAAATCCTTATGCTTATATGAAACGAGCCGCAGTCTTTGTATTGTCTTCAGCCTGGGAAGGATTACCAACTGTACTGATAGAAGCATTGGCAGTGGGAATTCCAGTGGTTTCTACCAACTGCCCCAGTGGACCTAATGAAATTTTGGATAACGGGAAGTACGGTTGGCTGGTTCCGGTCGGTGATAGTGAAGCAATAGCTGATGCAATTTTGAAGGTTTTGTCTGGTAATTTTAAGTCGGTGGAACCTGCTTGGTTGCAGCAGTTTAGTTTAGAAGCTGCGATTCAAAACTATTTGGATACATTGTTGAGTCTAAGCAAAGTTTGATCACAGAAAAAATTAAGATGATCAGCAATAGAAGCTGAGAGGGCGACACGCGCCCCGTAGCCCAAGTGCTGTAAAAGTTGAACCAAATTATGGTAAAAAAATACAGGTCAGTGATTGTCAAAAATACCTATCTTTTGAAATAGAAAAAATAGGGTTTCCACTGATTAAAACTGGAAGGAAAACTGCTATGAGTTTACCCCGTCCCTAAAGCCCTGTCATCAACCTATTCCGCATTCAGAAACTGCAAATACGCTTCACTGACTTCTTTCACTGCAAACTCGTAAAACTGCTTGCCATGTTCCGGTGTTGCTAAGGCAGGGTTTGAACCCATGCGTCCATCCGGATAGTGACGCCGGAAGTCAATGGCACCGTAAATGGGGTGTCCGGATGCCACTTCTGCCAACAGGGGTACTTGCTTGATGGCATCTGGATAGAAGTATTGAGTTACTGCGACTTCGCTGGGTGTGCCGTGAGAACCTTCTTGATTGCCGTACAATTCTTTCGTTAATTTATAAACGGAACTACAGGTAAACCAGTTGGCGAGGCGGCATCGTACCCGATCAGCATTGGGAACGTTCAAGTCGGTAAGGTAGGCGTAACTCTCAGCAAATGCTGCCTTGAGCGTAGCAATATTACCGCCGTGACCGTTAATAAAGAAAAATTTGGTGAATCCGGCTCGGGTTAAACTGGTTAGGTAATCCTGAATGAGGTGAATTAACGTAGTAGGTTTGAGGCTGATCGTGCCAGGGAAGCCAGTGTGATGCAGCGCCATACCCACGTTGATGGTTGGACCGACGACAGCATTTGTCGCTTCGCCGACTCCTCGGGCAACGGCTTCGGCACAAATCGCATCAGTCCCAATCAATCCCGTCGGTCCGTGTTGCTCTGTTGAGCCAATCGGCAGAATAATTCCTGGCGATCGCTTCAGGTACTCTTCCACCTCTGTCCAAGTCATCAAATGTAGCTGCATTGTTACTTTGTCTCGTATCAAGAATCTTTAGGCATTTTTTTTCATCGAGTCCTGCCCTTTCCTACCCCCCTTGAATGCCCAATACCAAATCGCCGCAATCGGTTTTTCAGTCGTGCCGAGGGTTAAGTTATGCACTGAAGCCAAGTAGAATTTCCGCCCCCAACCCAAAACAGAATTGGAGACGGCTCAAGTTGAAGCTTTGTATATTCAACCGTTAGGAGAGTTAAAGCGAGTGGACTGGGGCTACCAGCCCACTGCTCTTATTCTGTAAGACCCCTCATTACTGTCATACTTGCGTATGACACGTATTACACTATTCAGTATAGTATTCTAATTTCTAGAAATGGACAACAAAGTTAAAAGAACTTTATTAAGTAGTCAAAAAATAACACGATAAACCCTGATATCACAAAATTGTGTCAAGCTGGAATTGACAATACATTTGCAGATCGTTCTTTTTTTTCAGCCCAAAGCAGTGATTTTGGTGTATACAAAGGCTAGAGAACTTCAGATATCCAGTTGCTTTTATGCTTTCTCTCGATCTACCGCACAGTACTTCTAGTCCGGATTTGGCACAAACCAGCCGCGTCCTGGTCGTAGAAGATGAAGATTTAATTCGGGAAATGCTTGTCCTTTCCTTAGAAGAGGAAGGCTATGAGGTGGAAGTGGCTGCCGATGGGCGTACAGCTTTAACGCTGCTTCAGGAGGACGAACCCAATGACCGGGAGTTCCCTTATAACCTGCTCATCCTAGACTTAATGCTTCCTCAGATCAATGGTTTAGATCTGTGTCGGTTGTTACGGTATCAAGGCAATCCAGTGCCAATCTTGATTCTCAGTGCCAAAGCGAGTGAAACTGACCGAGTTTTAGGTTTAGAAGTGGGCGCAGATGACTACCTCACCAAGCCTTTCAGTATGCGAGAATTAATCGCCCGCTGCCGAGCCTTACTGCGCCGCCAACGTTTTAGCTCCTTACCCCAAGCCTCCCATCTGCAATTGCGGGATATCAAGCTCTATCCCCAAGAATGCCGAGTTACTGTTCGGGGTGAAGAAGTCAATCTCTCACCAAAAGAGTTCCGGCTTCTGGAGTTGTTTATGAGCTATCCGCGCCGAGTTTGGTCTCGCGATCAGTTAATCGATCAGGTGTGGGGAGCAGACTTTTTGGGAGACACGAAAACCGTAGACGTTCACATTCGCTGGTTGCGGGAAAAATTAGAAAAAGACCCCAGCCAGCCAGAATACTTGATTACCGTTCGCGGTTTTGGCTATCGATTTGGCTAGCGTCACCCATCACAAGTCATGGGTCAAAAAGTTGTCAGTCATGAGACGTCTTGCTCTTATTCTGGAACTGTTGAACAGGCAATAGAAGCCGCTAAAACCCAACAGTTGCAAGGGGTTGATCAAAGGACAAAACAAAGGACAAGAGACACATGACCCTTCTGATATTTATTTTGGGTCTAGCTCTGGGTATTGGCTTTTGTTGGTGGCAGCAGCGCCAACGCCAGCGGCAGCTTAAGAGAATGTTGGAATTGTTGCCAGCAGAATCTACCGATAATTCATTCCCTCTCGTTTCTCAATTGCGGAGCGCGATCGCGATCCTGATTGGCGATCGCGCCGAGATCAAAGAGAAACTGAACACAACCCGACAGGTACTCCAAGTAGCGCCTGTAGGATACTTGCAAGTAGACGAAGACAACCGCTTGATCTGGTGCAACGAGCAAGCGCGTCAGTTATTGCAGCTCGACCGTTGGCAACCGGGACAGAAGCGCTTGCTCCTAGAGTTAGTGCGTTCCTACGAACTGGATCAGTTAATTGAACGAACCCGCGAACAGCAACAACCTGCAATCCAGGAATGGGTCTTTCATCCAGCTTGCATTGATGGAGCAGCAATGGGTGAAGTGCGATCGCTAACCTTGCGAGCCTCTAGTTTGCCCCTCTCTCACGGACAAGTCAGTGTTTTTCTGGAAAACCGACAACCCCTAGTTGAACTGTCCCAATCCCGTAATCAGTGGGTTTCTGACCTAGCCCATGAACTCAGAACCCCGCTGACTTCTATTCGCTTGGTAGCAGAAACCCTGCAAGGGCGCGTTAAGCCTCCCGAAAGTCGCTGGATCGAGCAACTCCTACAGGAAACGAATCGGCTGATCGAACTCGTACAAAATTGGCTGGAACTAAGCCATTTAGAAAAAAATCCCAGTAAAAGCCTGACCTATCAATCTGTAGAACTGCGGTCTTTAATTGAATCAGCTTGGCAGCGCTTAGAGCCTCTAGCCCAACAAAAACAGTTAAGCCTAGCTTATCAAGGTCCTGATACCCTCTCAGCCCGAGGCGATAAATCCCGACTAATTCAAGTATTTTTAAATCTATTAGATAACAGCATCAAGCACAGCCCTCCCCAAGCCCTGATTCAAGTTAAAGTAACTCCTACACAAAAGGCAGGGATTGACTCTGACGCTCTCGTAGAAGAAGAATCTTTTATTCAAATCGATATTATAGATTCCGGTTCTGGCTTCTCCGCCTCCGACTTACCCCACGTGTTTGAGCGGCTTTACCGAGGAGATGTTTCCCGGTATCGCGCCCCCGTCTCCGGAGGTTCATCTGCTTTAGGAAGAAGTAGCGGTAGCGGCTTAGGGCTTTCAATCGTACAGGAAATTGTTCAAGCCCACAGTGGCACTGTTAGAGCCAGAAATCATCCCGAAACTGGCGGTGCTTGGTTGCAAATCCAACTTCCCCATCCAACCGCAGTATCCAGTGAGTAGTTCGTTTGGGTGTGAGGGGGCAGGGG
>NZ_JADEWY010000156.1 GCF_015207375.1 Coleofasciculus sp. LEGE 07092
CGACGTACCCGAACAAATCTGTATTCACGGCTTCGACTTTAACGGCAATACCGTTTTCAGCGACTCAGAACTCAACACTCTAATTCGCCAACAATTACCCCCCAATTCCGACACCAATCCCGCTGAATTATGCCTCCCCTTTGCCCAAGTCCTCCAAGCCCGTTCCATCATCACCCAACACTACATCAAGTACCAATATCCTCTAGCTTTTGCCTACATCCCAGAGGGTCAAGAAGTTCGCTTAGGAGGAACAGATACAATTACCATCAACATTGTTGAAGGACAACTCGAAAAACCCATCCAAATCAACGGGACTCAACGGCTCAAACCCAGCTACCTACGCAGTCGCCTAGCCGCCGCCACATCCGCCCCCTTAAATCAAGACCGCCTCCTAGAAGCCCTGCGACTACTACAACTCAACCCCTTAATTGAAACCATCAACGCCGAACTCTTACCCGGTTCTCAACCCGGTCAAGCCCTCCTAGAAGTAGACATCACAGAAACTCAACCCTTCGATATCCAAGTCAGCCTAGATAACAACCGTTCCCCCAGTGTAGGTAGCTTTCGCCGCAATCTTACCCTCAGCCACGGCAATTTATTCGGTTTAGGGGATAACCTCACCGCCACCTACAGAAACACGGATGGTAGTAACGAGGTTGACATTGGTTACACCTTACCCATCAACGCCAAAGATGGCACCCTCGGCTTAAGATACCGCCTCGGTTCTGGCGATGTCACCGAACCTCCCTTTGATAAACTCGACCTCGCCGCTGACTATCGCAGCTATGAACTCACCCTGCGCCAACCCATCATTCGCAAAGCAGAAGGGGACTCTGTGCAGGAGTTGGGATTAGGGTTAACCTTTTCCCGACAAGAAAGTGACACCTCTATCTTAGGCTTTAAATTCCCTCTCTCACGAGGAGCCGACGCTGCTGGACGCACTCGCATTTCTGCCCTACGCTTTTTTCAAGACTGGACACAGCGCAGTTCCAGAGAAGTCTTCGTCGCCCGATCTGAATTTAGTCTAGGCGTCGATTGGTTCAACGCCACTCTCAACGACACAGACCCCTTTACAGGTGAAGAGATACCCGATAGCCGATTTTTCAGTTGGCGGGGACAAGTACAGTGGGGACGCCGCATCGCACCCGACACCACCCTACTCCTCCGCAGCAGCATCCAGCTAGCCAACGACCCCCTAATCCCCTTAGAACAGTTAGGCTTGGGCGGTCAAAATAGCGTGCGGGGATACCGTCAGGATGCCCGATTAACGGACAATGGCATCTTTGCCTCAGCCGAACTCCAGTTGCCAATTTACCGCCTGTCCAACCCAAAAAGTGTTGTATCAATTATCCCCTTTATTGACCTGGGTATTGGCTGGAATAGCGGGGGTCAAGACACCCCTAACCCCAACACATTAGTCGGAATAGGACTGGGTTTACAGTGGCAACAGAGCGACAGATTTCGGACTCGTCTCGATTGGGGAATTCCCCTGGTTGAGGTGGATTCCAGAGACAGGACATGGCAAGAAAATGGGGTTTATTTTACTGTAGAGTACAACTTCTTCTAATCTGAATTTATCCCTACAATAATGCTTGCCTAGAAAAGGTTTCAGCAATGTGAGAGATAGGACTTGTCGATGTGATTTTCATGAACAAATATTGCCATATCTCTACAAACCTCCATTCCGCACCCTCAACTGTCACATGTTTTTTTTTCGACTTGGTGGCAGTGGCTAAATCTCACAAGTCTTTAATAAAAATACTCAAGACGGAGCCAAATTAGAATGAGCATCAATACCAGGAGGACAAATTGACATGAACAGCCAAAAAATCAATCAATAAGGCTTGACTAGTGCCTTAAAAGAACCCTAACTCTCCATTCCCTTCTCCCCCAGCATACATTTTTTCCACTTCCGAATTAGCAACAACCATCAACTCTTCCGGTTGAAAATAGTGCAATTCTCCATCTATTGACACAGTTAAGGGAAATTGTGGCTCTTGGGCAGATATTAACTCCAAAACCCCGATTTTCCCTTGACTTTCTGGATGTCTTTCCGAATGCATCACCTGACAGTATTGACCCAGCTCAAAACGGCTATTTCCACTTTCATGGTATTCTCGCTCTCGACTCAATTTTAAGACTAACTGACAATCGGCTAAAGGAAGGCTATCCACTTGAGCAGTACGCAAGTTTACGGCTCGAACCGTGGTACTCTCACCTACAGGAGTTTCGACTAACTCCCAAGTGTCTGAAGGCGTCAACGTCCAAACTACTTGATCTCCCATTTCCCAAGAACAAATTGGAGGTGCAGGCGGACGCGGCGAGACATCATTTAAAAATATCTGTTCCGAGGAGTGGAAAGGGCGATCGCTTAACTGGCAAACCTGCCCATCTAACGGAGCATCCTCTATGCAACACGCCAGGGGACTGCATAGCTCATCAGCCTGTCCCCTCAATAGCACATCTTCACCCCCAAACAAAGCCATCGTCTCAGATTTGAGGGACGCGATCGCATCCGGTTGATCTTCAACACTACCAATTAAATCCTCTAACGCTTTCAATGTTCCCTTGGCTTGCTGATCGCACTCCAAAAGCCACTGGCGTTTTTGGTTAAGTTCTTCAATTTGAGAATCAATTTTTCTGAGGGAATTTTGAAATATCATAGACTTAGATCCTTTTTAGGGTTTGCACGGGGGCAGTTGATACTTTGGTCGGTGTAAACTGCCCCCACTCTTTTATATTACCGTGTATACACGGTAATAGCAAGGCTTTTGGCTATTATTTAGGCTTTTTATATTGTGTGTAATTTTTCACCAAAAACACCTGATTACTTTTATCCACCCCTTTAACCTTGAACTGCCATTTGTAATCCGTTGTGGATCGTTCTACTTCCCCAAGTTCACAAGTAGGAATTTTATCAATCACCCAATTTCGCCAATGGTTCAGACGATTTTTTGATTTCCCTGCAATTATCAACTCGTCGTCACTAACATATATTGCTGAGTTACTTGTTTTTTCTATAGTGGTTTCAGATTCAGTAGCCTCAGATTCAGAGATTTCAGCTTCAATGTCTTCAGCTTCAGTAGCTTCAGCTTCAGTCACTTCAATTTCAGGAGTTTCAGTAGCCTCAGCTTCAATGGCTTCAGATTCAGACATTTCAGCTTCAGTAGCTTCAGCTTCAGAGATTTCAGTTTCAACAGATAACGCAAATGAATTATTAGAATCAAAAGCTTTTTCGGTTTCAGCGTTTTCGTCAGTAGTTTCGGCAGTGTCAGTCAACGGTGCAGTTTCAAATGAATTACTAGAGTTAAAGACTTCTGGGGTTTCTGTAGCGTCAAACAGAGCCATTACTTCACTCTTGAGCGACGAGAACGCATCCGGTTGTCCACTAACGCTATCAATTAAGTCTGCCAGTTCGCTCAAAATTTGCGTAGCTTCTTCACCTTTTTGTTTGAGAGTGACACGCTGTTGTTGCAGCTTTTCAATTTCACGATCTAAGGAGTGAATTAGATTGACGAATACCATAATGAGCTCCTTGTCTTTATTAGGATTTGCACGAATACAGCGCTGTTAAAAGTTAAGGTCGGTGGCGCTGCCTTCTCTACTATATTACCGTGTATACACGGCTATTGCAAGCTTTATAGCTATTTCTATATAAATTAACCGTGTAGACACGGCTATTGTAAGGCTCATAGCCAATGTTATACTATCCAAGTAGAGAGTTAAAGTGTAGGAAATAATGACGGCAATGACACAAAAGAAGCGCCAAGGAAGGAAAAAGAAGGTTTTGCCTCAACCCTCTATCAACAAATACCTAAGAACAGAACCCTTACCGGAGCAAGATAAAAATGAGGTGGGTCAATTTATACAGATAGGAAAAGTTCCCCTAGGGCGGATAATTTCCACTCGGTTCCATGAACCGATTGAAAAAGATTTGAGACAAAAAGCCGAGGAAAAAAATATCTCGGTTGGCACTTTAGTCCGAGAATTAGTTTCCATAGCTCTCGTCGGAGAAGAGAACTATCGAAAAATATCAGGCGATGAAATCTAACCAACATCAACCTGTACAAGTTGTACACCTCCCAATCTCCCCTCAAATCAAGCTCTAATCTCACCGAAAAGGCGGTCGGGAAGCCCGTTAATAGGCTACGCATAACAAAGGACAAATGACAAATGACTAAGGACGTGAAATCCCACGACTTAAGGTCGTGGGATGAGCTTAAAGGCTTTGTTGAGCATCTTGCTTTTGCCGCTCTAACCGTTCGCGTTCCGAGCGATTTGCCACCGCTTCATTAACCCTAGGTTTAACCGATTTCTCAAAAAATTCAAAGGTCTTGTCATCGATTTGACTTCCCGTATCCCGCCAGCTATTCCCCTGGAACTTGGCACTTAATACGGTTTCCCCGGTCGCGTTCTTTGTTAAACTCAACTTAGACTCTTCTGGGTCTAAATTCGATTCATAAAGCCGTCCTTTGACTGACAAACGATTCATAAGGCTGAGGTGCTTGACAATCGTCGGAGCCATCTGGTTAACCCGATTCTGTTGTTTAATTTTCTCAGCCACCTCACCTTTTTTAGATGAAATCGCTCTTTGATGCTCGGCTAATTTCTGGAAATGCTTTAAATCCTTCTCACTCAAATGGCTATCACTATTTTTCCAGGAGCCGTCTTCAGCTTTGTGTGCCTCTATTTTTTTCTCGCCTGATTGGTTATCAGCCACAATTAACCGCTGATTTTCGTCATCCCAATTTGCCCTGTGCTGACTCCCTTGATAGTGATCATTTTTGACAAACTCCTTAAGGTGCTTGAGAACAACCGGAGCAACCGCCTCTACTCGATGTTGCTGTGTCTGATCCGCGTCTGGGCGATCGCTTTGAATCGGAACACCTAAACTCGAATCCACCTCCGGGCGATCGCTTTGAATCGGAACACCTAAACTCGCATCCACCTCCGGGCGATCGCTTTGAATCGGAACACCTAAACTCGAATCCGCCTCCAGGCGATCGCTTTGTTTCGGAACACCTAAACTCGAATCCGCCTCTGGGCGATCGCTTTGTTTTGGTGAGACAGATTCCCCAGCTTCCAACTCTGCAACAGTTTCGACTGCCGCCGCTTCCAACTCCCCCTGAAGACGCTGCTGACTGAGCTGCAAATTTTCCGGGCTGAGTCCGCTCAAATCGGGCAACTCCTCCCCTAACATCTCTCGTGCCAAAGGAATGTCTGCCCCCGTTGCATAGAGTCCCCCTTTTTCGTCTAATCGCTCAACCACAGCCCCTAGGTGCTCCGGAGAAAAACTCATTTCCATAGAGCGCCCCACTGAATAGAACTCCCCACCCCCAGCCGCATCCAGCAATTTCTGATCCAGAAAGAATTCCCCACCCTGACTCTTCGACTTGCCAGTCGTCATCACATACTCTTCGGCACGGTTGTTAAACTCCAAAGTCAAGTTTTCGGCTCTCGTACTGACAGAACGCCCATAAGAGCGAGTAAATTCCTCGACTTTTTCGGCACTCGGAATCTTGACGGGCATATTTTCCAAAGATTCAGCTAAATTAAATTTTCTCCCCATCAATAACCCCGGCTGAATCTCCCCGTGGGAATCGGTAAAGTTTACCATCTTTCCCTCCGAGAGGTGCTTTTCTGCCGCCCTCACCAAGTTTCCGCGAAACATCCCCCGCAATTCTCGACTAGAGCCTTGGTACTCATCAAATAACGAGAAAATATCCTTCCCCTCAAAATCATCAACCGATTGAGGGGAAACCTCATAATCCTTGCCGATCTTGGAATGGGGAATCGATAGTTGCATAACCGGATCGGCTAACAAAACAGTCGCTTTCCACTTCGAGGGAGATACCGGATTATCTTTCCCTTCTTTCGCTGAGGATTGATGTCCTGCAATCACTCCATAGTACACAGAATTTTCCGGGGTTTTCAGCCGCACCGTTTGCCCAACTGGACTTTTATCAATTGTGTCTAGAACGGTATTTTTTTGCCGCTCAATTATCTCCTCAAATTTCTGGCGGGATGATTCTGTCTTAAACAAATCCCGACGCCGCTCTTTCCAATCCTGCGCCAGAGACTCAATCGCCTCGCTTAACTGATGTCCCTGCTCACGCCCTGCCACCTCTAACTCTTGGCGATCGCATTCTTGTGAGTCAGACACCTGTTCTAACCCTAACTCCGCTCTCACCGTATTCATCGCTGCCATTGTCGTCAACGGCTGGCGGTTCTTTTTAACATCCATCACCTCAAACATTACCGCCCCTGTAAAGGGACTCGTTGAACCTGGATCAGGCGGCTGTGCCTCAACGGAAGCGATTGTCCGAGCCTCTAAATCCAGAGTTTCTGCTTTCAGGGGATTTCGTCCCATCGCCATTTCTCGCTCCAGAGCACCTTGATACTCCTCCTCAATTTCAGACATTAAATCTTCTTGTTCTGGCAAAGAAAGGAGTGCCATTCTGCCAGTTACCCGTCGCGCCGTCCCTTCCAGCTCGTCGTTTAAAGGAAAATCGAGCTGGCTGTCTAATTCAAAATTGTCCTTAATAATATCCGCCACCACTTTATCTCCAATTTCATTTAAAAAATCGGTGGCATTTTCAAAGTCAATCTGCCCTTCCCGGTTTGCCGTTGTATTGGCATTGAGGGAGGCGAGTTTACCCATCAAAATTGCCATTGTGCGTTTCTCACTGGGATTATCCCCAGCGCCAATGGTAATTTTCGGTGCGTTCACCTGTCCCGTTCTATGAACTCGCCCGAACATCTGCACCGCCTGGTTAACATCTCGCTCCGGTTGCACGACAATCATGTGCCGCCGCTGCTGATCACTAAACCGTTCTGAAGAGTGCAGAGATATACCCGTAGCCCCCGACCGATTCAGCGTCAAACAATCAATAGTCCCATTATTAAAGTCATCAACCGCTTGAGCTTTCCCCGCCCTCGAACTTTCCGAAGCAGGGCGCTTGGCGTATCGCCCAACTAACTCTCCATTTGGATTGCGCTCATACTCAACCCGATCACTTCGCCCTGTGATTTCGCCTGTTGTGTATCCACTTTCTTCAAGCTGAAAGCGAATATTATCAATGGGAGAGATAGGAACCCGACTAAAATCACAATTCTCAATTCGAGCTAAGGCTTCTTCATAAGCCCTAATCCCCTCTTCACCCAACTCTTCATCCGTCAGCCGCCGCCGACTACTTTCGCCGTGGTGATTCCGAACAATGACCTCTCTGCTTCTTTCCAAATAGCGCTTGAGCATATCACCAAAATCAGCATCAATGACATCCCCTGTCTCTAGCCCATTATCTTGAGCGTATTGACTTAAAAATTTGCCCATTGTATTAGACACCGTAAGAATGGGTTTCTCCCCCTTCTCTAAAGATTCCTTGGCTAAATCAATTGCCCCTTGCGTTTTTTTGGCTAAATTTGATGCATCTAAATAATTATGCATCAACGACGTAAAATTTGTTGACTCCGCTCCCGCCAATCCTGTAGAATTATCACGGGATAACTCTTTCGCTTCTTCTTTTAAAGACTTATCGAGTTGATGAAGTGAACGATCTTTAGCACGGTCAAACTCCAGGATACCTTGCATAACCGCCGCCTCATCATCGGTCATCTGCCGATCCGTCGGGAATATTTTATTATCAAAATCTACCCCCTCATAGGATCGTTCTCGTCGGATATATTGCCCAGACTCGCTTAACTGAGAGGCAAGAACTTGTTGCATCGGAATCCCACCGTCTTGAACAATACTCACCAAACTCTGAACATCCTCAACGGCTTTTTTCATGTCTGTGCCAGAATATAAATCCATGACACCCGGATTTTTAGCATAAGTGGCACTCGATGAAAACGACTTGGCAGCCGACTTTTTTAATTCACGAGTAAATCCCGCTCGATTCGGGATTCCCGTCTTACTCATCAAACTTTCTCGTCCACCCCCACTGCCACCAGCATTATGAGATTCGTCCATAATTAGCATCGCAGATGGGGCAAACTTCCGCAAAATTTGCCGTCTTTCCGGTTCTTTGCCTGCCACGGTTTGCATTTGGGAATACGTCGTAAATATTGAATCCTTGTCTCCCAGATTTCCCGTTTCTAAAATCTCTCTTTCTTGGTTTTTATGACTTTGGGCAGAATAGTGAATTTTTTCTCCACCCTTTGTATCCATAGTCAAGTGCGAGTCTGTATAATAGGGATTAATGTCTTCGCCTATATCCTCTAAATCCCGATGCATATCCCGATACAAGTTGGGATTTTCGGTGACAAATATTGGCGTCAATCCCTCCAGCTTTGCCTTGCGAATCATAGAGGCAACCACACGACCTTTACCAATGCCGGTCATGTCACCTAAAATAGTTTCGGCGTCGTCTTCAAAATTCTTTAACGATAGCGCCACCGCATCAATTTGCTCGGCGCTTAATTTTTCGTAGAGTTCGTCCCTAGACCAGTCCATTTCACGGGCAACATAATTATCGATATCCCCCTGTTTTTCTTGCACCGATTCTAACGATTTACGAATCCCCGCTGACATATTTTTGGGAACCAAGGAATTCAGGGGCTTCCCTTTACTAAAGGGTTGATAGGAAACTTGTAATTCTTGATGATTACTCATTCTTTTATCCTCTGATACTGATTGTGATTTTGGCTCTAAAACTCGATTGGCGTCGCCTTCATCTGCCCTAGCCACTCCGCCAGACTGAAACTCTGAATCAATCCCCTCGCTTCGGTTATTTGTTCGGAATTGGTTAGCACCGGGGCGGGAAATTGCACTCTCCAGTACAAACCCAGATGATTCCAAATTTCGGGGTTGTTGATGACTAAGGCTTTCGCCCACGCTTCTGCTATTTGGTTGATGTCCGGATTCGGAGGCATCCGCAGCACGTCTAAAATCCCGTCTCTCATTGAAAGGGGCATCTCTTCGCGAATGATTCGCTGTGCGTCTGAAGGAGGTTCCTGGCGAATCAGCCAAGCTACCCTCAATCCCAGCAGTTGCAGATATTCGCTCATTGAGGGAATCTTTTGCATGGACTGAGGAACTGCCACGGCTGTCCAATAATGCAGCATTGGCATCTCTGGTGTGCGCTGTTCGGAAGTCGGCATCCAATAATTGGGATTTTGCAGATACATAATTAGATAAAACCTCTTGTTCTAATTCTTCAAAACTGTGGTAAACCGGGGGAACGTCAGCCGCCGGATAGGAGCGATCGCTTTTTCCTCGTCCATCAATGGCAATTACATCAATCGGAAAGCCTGCTCCTTGGCGCGAATACAAGTCTCCAGATACTGAAAAATGGTCGATTACGTTCCAGGTATCATAAAGCTCTTTAAAAAAACCCCGATTCGCCAACGAGTTGTAGCGATCGCTACGCTGCATGGGGTCATTTCCCATTACCCCGCCAATAATTAGCACCGCCTTCCCATCGTCTTTTAATGCCTCCAGGGATTTGAGGCAAATTGCATGATCAATCTGACGGGTGTTGAGTTCACCCACTTGCCACCGCTTCTTGGCATTAGGCTGGGGATTATCGGGATCGGGAATGCTACCGAAAGGGGGATTGGCAATCACAAAATCGTATTTTTGATCGGGCTTATAGGTGGTGGCGTCTTGGGTTGTCACCTTAAACCCTTGCTCTTGCAACGCCTTAGCGCGAACCCCATCGATTTCGTTAGCACTCACCCGCTCAGGATTAGCGCTCATCAATAGCGCCCCGTTCCCGGCGGCTGGTTCGTAAACAGTACCCTGTAGGTCAATTCCTGCCATCACTGATGCTAAATGTGCAATGGGCAGGGGCGTTGAGTAGGCTTGCCGTTGGACACTACTGCTGCTGCGAGTTCCGAGGGGTGGCTGGCGCTGATACAACTCCACCAAATCCCGAAAGCTTTTCCAAGGATTATCGCCGGCGTCTTGTATTAACTTCCGCCCTGCTGCCACCAAACTTTCTTCAATCGTTTCCTCTAGGGCTTTGGCGTTGGCGGTTCCCGGTTGGAAGTCCTGCCCTATCTGTGCCTTCGCCCAAGAGCGAGCCTCACGAATCGAGCTAAATCCTGCGCCTGCCAAGAAGCGATCGCGCAAAGCTTCTCGAAGTCGATGCCGTTGTTTGTCTGCTATCGCCATTGAGAATTCGACCCACAACACCTACTGATATCCATAGAAAAAGGCGACCTGCGAGCGCTTCAACTTTAGAGTGAAAGCGCATTCTCTCTTGAGGAGGATATTGGGATTGGGGCGATTTACAGCGACAAGTTAGACCCAATGGTGAACTGGGATACGGATGAGCTACGGGTTGCCTTCGAGAAGGTGGGGTTGGGAGTTGAAGTGGATGAAGAGCGATCGCACTGGAGTCCAAATTTAAACGCAGTAGTTAGACTGAATAAGAAGTTCAGCCTGAAGATTACAAACTAAAGAGGGTTCAATGGTTAAATTCCGCACATCTGCATCAGAAGAACCAACACCTGAGTCTATCGTACTCATGTTCCAGGATCTTAAGCGGAATCCATCAATAAAATATCTTTATAATCATCAAGGGAAAATCCTCGAAGCCTATTATCAAGATCACCTTAATAGTAAGAATTTAGCAATTGAGTTGCCCACAGGAACAGGCAAGACTTTGATTGGTCTTCTGATTGCTGAATACCGTCGCCGATTTTTCAAAGAGCGAGTTGTATTTTTATGTCCAACTAGACAACTTTGTTCTCAAATTAATGAAAAAGCTAGCCTTTATGGAATTAACACTGCATTACTTGTTGGATCTCAAAGTAAGTACGACTCGGCACAATTTTATTTATACCAACAGGCTAAAGCAATTGCTATAACTACCTATAGTGGAGTATTTAACACAAATCCACGTATTGATGATCCAGAAGTGATTATTTGTGATGATGCTCACGCAGCAGACAATTACATCGCAGATCTATGGACGCTCTCTATCAATCGCTCAAATCATAAAGACTTGTATCTGTCCCTGTATCGGACACTTGAGCCAGCGATACCAGACTACATGAGTCATTTAATCAAAACTAAGGGAAACACTAAATATGACCAAAAAGCAGTAGATTTAGTTTCAACTATTGCTTTTTACGATCAACTTGATCAACTTAGTCAAGTCATTGAAGAGTTTGCACCTCAGTATGACGAGTTGAAATACTCGTGGAGTGTAATTTCTGGTCACTTGGAAGCCTGCTCCCTGTACTTATCTCCAGAAAATATAGAAATTCGTCCTCTCATCCCACCGACTCAAACTCACAAGCCTTTTTCAGATGCCAAACAGCGTGTATATATGTCGGCAACGTTGGGAGAGGATGGAGATATAGAGCGGGTATTCGGTGTCAAAAAAATTGACAGATTGCCAATACCTGAAGAGTGGCATAAGCGAAGTACAGGCAGACGGCTAATTTTATTCCCAGAGTTATCGAACGACCAATCGATATATGCTGCAATTGAAATGCTCAAGTCGGTTGAGCGTGCTTTAATTCTTGTTCCTGACAATAGAACTCTTAAAGAATGGGAGAAAGAGCTACCGCAGTCTTATGAAATCATCAAATCCGATCAAATTGAGCAGAATATGGATGCGTTTACAAAATGTCCAAAATCATCCGTACTTCTGCTTGCCACTCGATACGACGGAATTGATTTACCAGGTGATGATTGCCACTTTATGATACTAGATGGTAAGCCAGCCGCTTCAGGATTACAAGAGCGTTACTTGTTAACACGTCTTGGCGCTTCTTCTCAGTTACGCAATCGTATCCGCACCAGAGTAACTCAAGCAATGGGGCGATGCACTCGCGATGAGAGTGATTATTCTGTCGTTGTAGTCCTTAGCGACGACTTAACAAAGTGGTGTTGTACTACAACTAACACTCAAAGTATGCATCCGGAATTGCAAGCTGAGATTGCCTTTGGCTTGGAAAACTCTACGGAACATTCAATAGAAGAGTTTGCCGAATTAGCTGACGCTTTATTAAAGCGTGTACCAGAGTGGCAGGAAGCAGAGCAAGATATTCGTAAGCGACGCGATTCATTATCAAAAGTTTCAGATTCAACAGCTCAAGCTCTTGCTCAAGCTATGCCCCATGAAATTGATTATGTTTATGCTTCTTGGAACAGACGACATGAGGAAGGCTTAAACATCGCCACAAAAACTCTAGCGGCTTTAGAAGGTGGATCAGACCTTCAACCCTATCGAACTTTTTGGCATCATCAAGCAGCTACTTCTGCTTTTCTAGCTTGGAAGAATTCTGAAAGCGAAACTTTCAAATTGTCAGCTATTTCCTATCTAGATCAGGCATCAGCAAACTCTTCACCCCTTACCTGGCTTGGTAAGCTACGTTCCAAAATTTCAGGGCAATCTGAGAGCAGTATTTCTACGGCTCTGCCCATACAGGAGTGGTTCTTGGAAATTGATGCTCTGCTACAAAAGTGGAAAATAAGAGGTGGTAATTATGCAAAACAGGTATCCAAAGTTCAAAAAGATATTGAAAATAAAGAAGCCAAAGCCTTTGAACGGGGATTAGCTTTACTCGGACAAATGTTAGGCGCAAAAACCCATCAATGGACGGATAATGGTGCTCCTGATGGACTGTGGATATTTGGTAATTGGCAAGCTTTTGTATTTGAAGCAAAAACTGATGAGAGCAGCAGTGGAGGCATCTCGCTCGATACAGTACGTCAAGCACGGACACATGAACAACGGGTAAGAACGGATCAACTGATTCCCCCTTTTGTACCCTGTTCCACCATTATTATCTCTCCACGCACCAAAATACATAAGCTAGCAGTTCCGCACACTGAAAATATCACTTATATATCCCATAATGAGGTGATTAAGTTGTTCAATGACGCTGCAATGGCATTGGAACGAGTTCGATCCTCGGCTGCTGGCAATACAGAGGAAGCTTTACAAGAAAATGCTTTACAAAACTATAGGCAGCAGTCAGTAGATATGCAACATATTAAAGAGAAGCTTCTCAGCAGGAAGCTGAGAGAAATGCCGCCGGATGAAAAGGCAAAATGACCCTGACTTTCGCTCAAACGCTTCTCTAGCAGCTCATCGCCTTATGTTGGATTGACACCAAAAAATCCAATATCTACTCCCGTCCAACATTAACGCCAATTAGCGATCGCACTAAGCTAGGAAAATAGCAAAGCACATAAATTAGCATGGCAAGGAGAGACATCTACCACGATACAGTTAAGCGTGCCTTACAAAAGGATGGCTGGACGATTACCCACGACCCATTTCCCTTGCAAATAGGCAAGAAGCGCTTATCTGCCGATCTCGGTGCAGAACGTCTCATTAGTGCCGAAAAAGGAATCCAACAGATTGTTGTTGAAGTCAAGAGTTTTGTCGGACAGTCTGATGTTAAAGATTTGGAGCAAGCTTTGGGGCAGTATGTCCTCTATCGCCAAGTGCTTAACGAAATGGGTATAGAGCGAATTCTCTATCTTGCCGTCTCCCGTCCTACCTTCAACAGCGTATTTACCATAGAATTAGGACAAGTTCTGCTAA
>NZ_JADEWY010000157.1 GCF_015207375.1 Coleofasciculus sp. LEGE 07092
AGCCTTCACAATAGGAGTCCACAAACTTCACTGTGGGTTGAGGCTCTCTCGGCGCTATCATAGGCGGGACTTGGGTTTCAACGCTTTTTCTTGATTATACTCTTCCCAGAGTGACAAAAGAGCGATAGAGATTTAATTAGTGCTTCTTTTTGGGGCTTTAGCGTTTCATCTTTACGTCCTAGCCACAGCAGAAATACTTGTCGAGTAGAGTTTCTTGTCCTCCTGGTAGGGTTTTATCCAAGTGACGACGGACAAAATCGTGACGCAATCGAAATCGGGTGTGTTGCCGATCATCTTTATCATCAATTGCTTGCCGAGACAATTCTGCTAATGCCTGGTTCAGGGACTCTCTTTGTATGGATGTTGTTGGAAACTTTTCCTGCTTCCATTCATAAAATCGGTCTGTAGATTTCTGATAGAGTTCTGCTTGAGTTTCCGGTAGTCTCCCCTGTTGTAGATACCAACTAAAACACAGGAGAGTTAATCGCAACGGATTTTTTACCAAATCTCGAATTCGCTCTCTCCCTGGTTCCTCTAATGCAGAACATAGCGTCTGCCCTAAATTTTTCCTTCTTCGTGGTGTAAACCATTGTTGAATAAATTGCTCTACTTGTGCAGGATAGGAAAAATCTAAGGTACGATACGTATCAAAACCCGCTAATGTATTGTAATTTCCATCCCATAGATTCAATCGACAGGTCAAAATCAAGCGTGCCTGCCGCGCCCATCCTCCCTCATGAATTTGACGTTGAATTTCACTCAATGAATTGCCAGGTGACTGCATTTCATCCAAACCATCCAGTAGTAGCCAGACCCGCCCCTGCTTAAATTGATCTGAAAAGTTGCGTTCATCTGCTTCAGAGATTTTCGCTCCCCCTGCTTCACGAATGATGCTTTGCAGCCAGGTTTTTTCCAGGTAGCTCTCTAACGTATTACTCTGCAAATCTGCTAACGATATCCAGATAACAATTGATTCTGGAAATTCTGTACATATCCATTTTGCAATTTGCTGAAGGAGAGTCGTTTTTCCTGCCCCTGGCTCACCAATAATCGCAATTCTATTGCCTTGACTCTTTGGACTTTTTCGCTGTCGTATAACCTGCTCTAAAAATTCCTCATGCTCAAACCGTTGAGTAACTTCTATTTCCTCCACCATGTCAGCATCACGCTCTTCGCCCCCACCCTCGCGATAGAGTTCCGAACCTCTCTCTGGAGATACCTCCCGTTTACGGCGAGGTATTTTCTTCCGTTCAACCAATCCTAATGGCACGTACACTTGCTCGGTTCGATAGCTAATCCCCTCGCCACTGGTTAGAGGGTTGGTAGTGAGCAGCAGTCGCTCCTCCAACATCGCTTGACTGACGGCGTGCCAGTCAATATCAAGCGCAGGAGTCGTCGGTTGGAGGAGTTCCCGGAGTGCTTCAACGTCAAATTGGTAATGGCGATCGCCAATGTGAATCTCGCCCCCCTGCGCCTGCCCAATATTTGTATTGAACTTGCCATCCTGAGAGACGAATTGCAGCGTAGTGCCACTGACTGTGAGCCACTGCCGCAGTTGGGCAATCTCTGACTCATCTCGGCTGCCATTGAGAATGCGATCAAGAATCGCTATTAAATCATCAGGGTTAGGCATCTAGTGGGCGATCACTCAACATTGGTGTAGCCACTATCATAACTGCACTAATTTTTTACCCTCCAGACAGATGCGTCAGGCGCGATGTGTTAAGGCGTGTCTGTGTGGTTTCAGCACTTAGAGATTTATTGCAACCTTCGAGTACTCATCAGGTGGATGCAGTCCGGCTAAGATAAGCAGGCGTCGCAGATTAGCCACTCCTGGACGGTTGAGTGCAAGCGCTGCGATGGTTGCACGACCACAAGGAGTTCGACCAATCAGTTGAGTCAAATCCTCACTCCAATCAAAATGCTCTGCCCAAATCTGCTGGCGAGGATTAAACAGGGCAATCTCCTGTCCAGTCTGTGGATCGGGGTAAACAGTCCGGGTGTATTTACGACCGTTACAGCCGAAACACGCCCAAGCTAAATTTTCAGCAATAGTTGCCCCGCCTAGTTGTCGAGGCTTGATGTGATCGACTGTAAAGCTGTCAGGAGAGAACGCATCGGGGCAACGGCAGTATTCGCATCGATTCTTTGCCTGTTGAGCAATGTCCCGTCTCAGTGCTGTAGGGACTCGTTCATATTCAGATGGCATGGGAAGGCTGGGACTTCGACTGAACTTGCTCGTTTAAGCGCATCAGGTTAATGTTCCTGATCTTCGCTAACTCAATGAGAGCTTCTAAGCGCTCTACTCTCTGTTGCTCTAGCAAGTCTTCATAACCGATCAGTTCCTGATGCTCAGCTTCGCTCAGTTCGCCCCATTCACAGTTATCGCGCAACATATCCAGGCGTACCTGTTCGTCTTCAGGCAGATGGTTCTCAATCACCTCAAGCAACTGTGCTTCCTGGACACTAATTGTACTCTGCTGAGGCGGCTCCGCTAAAAATTCCAATAGTTGTACAACAGCTATCAATTTGTCTTGAGGCAGTTGCCCGATGAGTGCGATCGCTTTTTGGCGAATATCAGTAGCAGGAAGCATTGCCATATACCTGAGTAATGGTTAATTCATAGTTTAGCAGTATAGTTTCAAGAAATAGAGCATAGAGAAAGCGTTGTAAGCTTTAATGGGTAAGCCTGTTTCCTAGGGAAAAATGTCAATTCCTAAGCTAAGAGAAAGCCTAATCCGCGATCGCACAACTGCCCAAGTATTCCAGCGTGGCGAACAGTACTACCACTCCGGTGCCGTGGTAAACAGTTGCTCCAGAGGCAATACCATCCAAGCTATCGTAGAAGGCAACGAAGTTGAACCCTACCGCGTCAGCCTCCAGTTTGACAGCGCTGGAATTAAACAAGCCCATTGTACCTGTGCCTATGATTTTGGCGGATGGTGCAAACATATTGTCGCCACAGCATTGCTTTGTCTGCGTCAACCCGAAGCTATCAAAGAACGCCCTTCTCTAGAGCAACTGCTCGATCAACTCAATCCCATACAAACACAGCGACTGGTACAAAAATTGGTAGCCAAGCAGCCGGAGTTAATTGACGATATTGATAACATTGTTACCCAAATCACCCAACTCATTCCCCAACCTGCAACCCAAGCCAAACGCCAAACCTCCGTCGATCCCCAACCCTATCGCTCTCAGGTTAAGTATTTGATGCGAAATGCCTTGAACTACTGGGAAGAAGGATTAGAGGATGACCCGATTGCAGAGGAATTCCCCGATATTTTGGCACAGGCTCACGCCTTTACGGAACAAGGCGATGGCAACAATGCACTGGTTATTTTAGAAGCCATTACCCAAGCTTGTGCCGAAGATTGGGATGAGCTTGTTGACTACGGTGGGGATAGCGATTATTTAATGTCACTCCTCGATCCCGTTTGGGCTGAGGCAATTTTAAGTGCGGAGTTTCAACCGGGTGAGGAAGTGGATTTACAAATCAATTTGGAAGAATTACAAGATCGTCTTGGGGGAACTTTTCACTTAAGTTCCGCCGCCTTGCGTCAAGGGTGGGACGATTCAGCATTAGAGGCTGTTCTACGTGGGGAATCAACCGATTTATGGCAGGATAATCGCCCCGACTATGCCGATAAACTGGCTAGAGTACGCCTCTCTATCTTAGAGCGTCAACAACGACTAGAAGAATACCTGAATCTGGCTTCTGCGGAAGGGATTATCCCAGAATATTTAACCATGTTAACGTATTTAGGGCGTGTAGAGGAGGTTATAGCACAAAAGTCTCAAATTACCTCTGTTGAACAAGCCTTAGAAGTAGCAAAAGCCCTACGGGAAGAGGGGGATGTGTGGGAAGCTTTGGAAATCGCTCAATATGGACTAACCCTTCCAGAGTCTGAGCCGCGTCATTCTTATTGGGCGAGGATGAACGACTATGAACCTGTGGGCATCCATCGCTATCAATTAGCAGACTGGACAAGCAATTTAGCTGAGGGGTTGGGAGAACAAGAGGCGGCACTTTCTGCCCGAATTGATGCCTTTAAAGCACAGCCATCTTTTAAAGATTATCAAAAAGTACCCCATTTAGCAGGTCAGAATTGGTCAACGGTGAAAGCCGACTTACTCCACTATCTGCGTCAACGTGACGGTTGGAATGTTCGGGATGCCAAGGTGGATATTTTTTTGCAGGAAGGGTTAATTGATGATGCCATTGACGCATTAGGAAGCTACTGTAGCGATCGCTTAATTCATCGGGTCATGGATGCTGCCATTCCCCATCGTCCGGAATGGGTGATTGAAAAAGCTCGTAACTATGCAGAAGATATCATGAATCCGGGTAAGGCGAAAGCTTATGATGACGCGGTGGAATGGTTGCGAAAAGCTCGCGCTGCTTATTTTCAGTTAGGGCAACAGAGTGAGTGGAACGGTTATCGAACTCAGTTGATGACAACTCACGCTCGCAAGTATAAGTTGATGGGGTTACTTAAGACGATTTAAAAACTTCCGCCATCGTAACTGAATGGTTGGTTTGTGGATGAGGAGGATAAGGAGATTGACATTTGCGGCGTTTTATACAGCTTATTCGAGGTATTGATAATCAAGTCGTTGAGGCGGTTCTGCTCGATCTAGCACAGAACCACATTGATGATTTTGAGAATCTGTGGAAAGAACAGCTCAGGATATATGGTCAAGATGATAAGTATTGGGATTGGCTATTCAAGAAGCGCATTTCTCGTTCTCAGGACAACTATGAGAGTTACGCCATTGAATATCAGGGAAAAACCCAAGGATTACTATGGATTGAAACTCAGCAGCATCGTTCCCAGGTTGAAGTCGGACACAAACTTGTCTACATCGAAGCCCTAGCTTCGGCACCGAGTAATCGAAGGGCGATTCAACGACCCCCTGAGTTGAAGGGTGTGGGAACCTTATTATTAAACTTTGCAAGGTTCAGGAGTTTAGACTTGGGATATGAAGGTAGAGTCGCTCTTCATGCACTACCCGGGGCAGAAAGATTCTACGATTCAAGGAATATGATGAACTTTGGAGCTGATTCTGATAAAGAGGATTTGATTTACTTCGAGTATGGACGACTCAGACGGTAGTTAATCAGTAAGGGCGATAGGCAGATGCATTTTGATTGGGAAACATTCACTTATGACTCAGAATGGCTCAGGGAAGCGGTTCGCATTGAGGATGAAGCGGACTGTGATATTAGCGCTGGGTTTGACTGGGGTGCTAATCTAGGAGCGGTGATGGCTCATCCAGAGAGATATAGCCAGTTGGCTCGGTTGCGATCAATTGTAATACGAGAATTCAAGGAACTGCTGGTGGATTGGAATTTAGGAGTAGGAGCCGAAGCCGCGCTAATTTGTGGACGAGGATTACTGATGGAGCGGTTGCTTCATCCTACACCCGAGGTGCAGGAGCGATTATTGGCTGTGTTGGAGAAGGATTTAGCAAGCCCAGAGGGAGATAGCAGTTCTAAACCACTTCGAGCTGGGTTACAAGAATTATTGCAGGGAATTTTGACACCAGAGGACTGGGAACTGATTGCGGTAACGGCTGGGAACTCCGTGCGCGAACAGGTAATCGAGAGGGTGCAAACGGCGAAGACGGCTTAAGCCGTGTAATGATATTCCAACTCCTTCGGAACAATCTTCAGTACCCCATTCTCATCATAGATATAGCTAAACAAGGAAAGCTGACCCGGAGATACATTACCGTTGCGTCCCCCATGGACAGCGAGGTGACAGGGTGTACACAAAGGAATTAGATTTTCTGGTCGGTTATCCTCTGGTATAAAGTTAGCATGATGCACCGATAGCGTTGCCACCGTCCACTCAGAGCGCGTGAGGTCTGATGGTTTTTCTCCCGGACGGAGGCATTGCTTCCCACAGTGGCGACAGCGCCAAAGAGCTGCCTGTTTAATCGATAAGGCAATGTCTGACCAATTATCGGCGTAACGCTGGCGGTCTATTGGCATCTAGAGAAAGGAGTATCTGGAGAAAACGATATCCATAATTATTGTATTAGGGATGGGGTTGTATGCGGAGCGATCGCTATAGTTATTTTCTTTCCCACGCCACCCCCAGCTCAAGTTAAGTCAAAACAAGCATTTTCCTCCCAATAGAAATGAGGGACGAGTGAGGGAAAATTTACCCCCAATTCGCCTATTATTAGTAAATCGACTGTAAATTAAACTCTTATACCTTGTAATTCTGGGTAATTTTTGTTGGCTATTTCCCTCAATCATCCCTCCTAAAATTTGTGAATTTACCACTAAAATCCTCCCTAGGCTAGTTTTTGAGAAGAAATCAAGCCGATGAGTTGGTTTTGCGCTAGGTTAATCGATATATAGCTCTCCACCGCAGGAGCAAGCCAAGTTATTGTTCCCACAATTTCCTCTCAAATCTCGGTTAGCAAGCCTTCCGAAACCTGCGACTAACTCCACACCGTTCCTCTATTCCAACAAGCCTCACTTTCTTTTGTGAACACCCCTTGAATAGTGTTACCTGTGTTCGCATAGCTCTCTTTATGAGTGCTTTTGGATCACAGCTAGAACAGGTAGCTATGAACCATGAACAAAACAACTGAAATTAAAATCCGAGTCACACCGACTGAGAAAAAAAGCTGGTTGATTAACGCTCAAAAAGCTGGGATAAGTCTTTCCGAATATCTCAGACGCTGCGCTTCCAGGCGAGAGATACCCGCTCAACCACCAGAGGTTAATTATCACTTGGTACTCCAACTGGGTCGAATCAGCAACAGTCTCAACCAACAGCTTTTGGCGATGAACGCTGCTGTGACATCTGGACAAGACATTTCCAATATCGCTGAAGCAACAGAAGCAGTTGCACAAGTCCTCGACTTACTCAAAACTGTACAATCCCAACTCCTCAACTCACCTGAATCCTTACACGAGAAATGATTGGCAAAATTACCAAAGGCTCCGACTTCAACGGTCTGCTACGATATATTGAAAGCAAACCTGACGCTCAATATCTGGGTGGTAATATGCTTGGCTCCACCAGAGAGGAAGTCGTTCAAGGGTTTCACCTTGTTTCCCGTCGCTCCCACCGCGTCAAATTTCCCGTCGCACACATTTCCTTAAGTCCCCACCCCGACGAAAAACTCTCTACTATCCAAGTCTTGCAATTTGCTCAAACCTACCTGAACAAAATTGGATGTTCTGAGTGCCAGTGGGTTCTCTACTCTCATAACGACACTATTACAGAAAAGGGCAAAGTGCGATCGCATTTCCATATTGTAGTCAATCGGGTGCGAATGACTGATGGATTAACCGTATCCTCCTGGATGGACTGGAAACGTTCTGAACGAACCCTCAGAGAACTGGAGAAACTGTATAATCTTACCCAAGTAACGCCAAGTTGGGACAGTGAAAAACAGGCTCCTTCCACTGGGCAGGAACGGCGACGCCGACGGGAGATGTTCCAATACGAAAGGGGTTTGCGTTTATCTCCCCCAGAGAAACCTGTCAAGCAGATTCTCCAGGAAACGATTGATAAATTCACGTCTATTCCTCTGACGCTACCTAACCTGATTAAACAACTAACCACAGCCCATGTGAATGTCCGCATTTCTTTTAACGACTCCGGAACTCTTGTCGGTATCAGCTATGGCTTTAAGGGACTCGCTTTTCGAGGTTCCCGACTGGGAAAGGCTTATACTTTAATGGGACTGCAAAAGTATCGAAAAGTCAGCTATGATTCCTCTAGGGATTATCTGCCAATCCAGCAATTGTGTAACTTAAAAACATCTCCCTCTGAGAGCAGCTATACAAACTCGACTCAAGTCTCTTCTACTCAATGGCAGCGCAGTCAGTTTGTTGCTACGATTCTCAATGATTTGCTGGCTAGCCAAAAGACAAAGTACCTCAAAGGGAGGAATTATGAAGCTACCCTAAAAAGCGGACAATTATCCTTAATTTATCTACCTTCTCATACTGAAATTATGAGGGCTAAACCTAGTGAAAATGCCTGGGAACCTCTTGCGGCTAACATCACGTCTCAACACATTAAGGACTTTGAGCGGATTCACTCTCAATTAGCACGATTACATCAACTCCAATCTCAACATAAGAAAAAGGACTCCTTTATTGAACTTTAGCGAAGGAATTCTACCATGTTTATATCTAAAATCCTATCGTAAGAACAGACTTATTAAATGGCTGAGCGACTGCACAAAGGGAAACGCCATTTCAGTGAGCTGATTCCCAGGGGGGAAGCCGAGACAACCTTTATAGCTTTATGTGGCAGGTATCTCAAGTTGCGTTCCTCGCTCGCTAGGCGTTTTGGTTAGTTGAGTCAAGATTTGGCAGAAGTGCGCGACTTCAAATCTCTTAATAGTTTCCTGTCGCAATAGTTCCGGTTGAAACATCAGGGGATTGGGATAAGTGCCTTGCAAAATTAAAATGAGATTGTTAGCGATCGCATCCACATCCAGAGGGTTAACCAAACACCCCAATTTGCCATGAACCAAGGGGTCAACCGCTCCATCTTGGTTTCCCGCTAATATGGGTTTACCACAGGCAAGGGCTTCTAGATAGACAATACCAAATCCTTCTCCCCGACTGGGCAAGGCAAAGACATAGCAAAGATTGTAATGGTCGCAGAGTTCTTCATCAGGAACGACTTCGGGTATAATCGCTGACAGCAATCACTCGATCGGCATAACGTAAAGCTGTTCTTAGCCTTGGATTGGTGAGATTCCAAGCCTCTAAACCGTGAACGACCACCCAGTAGGGTACACCCGTGAAACGTTTGAGCCAGTAACAAGCGAGACTGTAGTTTAAATGGGTAGTAACAACTAACGTTGGTCGCTAGCAAATGCCTAACCCGATTGTCTTGAGGGCTAGCAAAAGGCTTTGCACCAATCGAGTCCATTTTCCTAAGCAGTGGAAGCGCGTCCGGACTGAAAACATGGATGTGGTTGCGTAACGGTCGTACTTGAGAAAGACATCGTAATTAGCATCGGGATATAAATCCTGTAGGGCTTGCAATAGAAACCTTGAATAAACTTGAATTCCACCTTTGAACCCAAAGATATTGGGAATCAGCACAAAAAAATGGTGTGGCTTGACTTTAGTAGTAAACATCTAGCCTATTACTCCAATGAACTCGATTATTTTCACTGAGTAGAGAGACGATACCTGAGCGCTGACCTGTTTATTGGCAGTTAAGGAAGGATAGAACGCTATAAATCCTGAACATGAAATCTTCCGTACTTTAGCCAGCGCTGGTCTAAATTTTTTTAGAGAAAAATAGGGCGAAAAACTTTGAGAACCTCATGCTTAAGTTTGGCAAATAGGGTCATGGGTCGGGTTTCAATGGAGACATATCCCGTCATTCCGGGTTTCATGGGGCTAGAGTCATCATTTTTGATGGAAAGGCGAACTGTCCAAACTGGCTTAATTTGATTTTCCCCCGGTTGAACCGCTGATGAAATTGCTTCAACAGTAGTTGTATAAGGTTGAAATTCACCTTGCTTGTAAAGCTTTACCGTATCCTGTTGCTGGATAAACTTTTCATCTTCCTGTCGAATTTTTGCAATAACCGTCAGTTCAGACAAATCAACAATTTCGATAATTTTCTTCCCCGCTGGTTGCCAGGTATTTTCCAGTAAGTCTAAGTCTTCAGTGGTGACTGTTCCTGCTGTATCGGCAATTAAAACAAGTTGTTCTCGCCTGGACTGTTGTCGTTGCACTTCTGCCTCTAACTTCTTAATTTGGCGATAGCGATCGCTAACAACAGCTTGTGCCGCTTGCAGATTCTCTTCGACTGATAATCTAGCTGCTCTAGCCGCTTTCACCTCAGCTTGGGCGTGTTTTAATTTATCGTCTAACTTTTTGACAAAAGTTTGAATTTGTGCTTGCTTTCGGCTAACTAAACTGGCGATTTCAGCTAATTCAGCTTGGCGACTATAGGTTTGATCTATCAGTTCATCAATGCGAATGGGTGAAATAATGGAACTCCCAGCCTCTTTGTTGACGGCATTAATCGTTTCCAGACGCTGTTGGTGAATCGTTAAACTAGCAGAGATTTGTTTCTGTTTTTCCTGGAGTCCTTCAATATCTCGCTCTAATTCTTGAATTTGGGGAACAGAATTTCCCTGGTGAATGCCGGCAAGTTCCTGACGCAGTTTATCAGCAGCTTGATGAGTATTCTCTTCAATAACCTGCATTTCCGAGTGCTTAGTCCGCAAGTCTTCTACCATTCGTAAAGCATCTTGGAGTGCGGATTGAGCTTTTCCTAATTCAGTTTGAGCTTGGGCGATCGCATTTTCAATGTCTGGGCTTTCTAACTGCGCCAGCTTCTGACCTTGGCTGACTTGCTGATTGGGTTTAACGTAGATTTCTTTAATCACACCTGCTACTTCTAAGGTAACATCCTGACGAGCGTTAGAGGTGGAGGTAATATCGGCTTCACCCTTTACGGAGTGCGGGAATTCAGGAACAAAGGTGACGTAGCCTAATCCGGAAATTATCACTCCTATAAGTATCCACTTCCCTACATTAATTTTGGCTTGATGTTCAGGTTTTGCAGGAGTTTGTGTAGCTGAAAGTTCAGGCTTGGGTCGTGTAGTTGTTTGGGTTGGGGGAGGCACAACTTTTAGGAGGTGTTGAGAAGGGGTTAGGGAATGATTAGAGGTATTCATAATAATTTAAGATTTTCCTTTCAAATGACTAATGACTATTTTTGGTTAGGAAAATAGAAGTAAATTGCCCAGATAACCAGTAGAGTGAGTGCCAAGGTAGGAATATTGGCTGCACTCCAGTCAGCTACACGGTAGAGAAGAAAGCCAAAAACAAACTGAATGTAGAGAAAAATGAAGGGAGCGTAGGCGGCAAGAATCCAACAGTCGCGGGGGCGTTCTTGAATCGGTTGCCGTCGCAGTAGGTTGGCGTAGAATTTAAAGGAGCGACTGCGTAAATTGTTGATGCCAGTTAGAGCAACAGCCAGGTAATAACCGTCAAATTTGGAGAGGGGATTAAGATTGAGAGCGACGGTGAATAAAGCTGCACTCATGAGGAGGTAACTGGTGGTAAATAGCCAGCTACCGGGGACGGTGAGGTTCCACAACCACAGGGCAATTGCAGCAATAATCAGTTGACAGAGGACGCCTGCGGCTACGACGAGGACTCGCTGATATCGTTTCACCAAACAGTAAGCGTCACTGGTGTTAGTATAAGCAGCGGGCCTCAGGAACATGAAAAATAGCCCGACTTCTGGCACCCGAAGATTCAGTTTTGGCACCTTATTGGCATAATGTTTTAGGGTGAAGGCATGACCAAGTTCGTGCAGGGAAACCACCAACATTGTTAGCAGGACAAAGGGGAGTAAGAGGGAAGCGCCGTAGTTAGCGAGGAGTTTTTGTCCGAAGTAGATAATTTCGTCCCGCTGGTGCAGTCCAATAACTACAGCAAAGAGTAAAAATAAGCACAAAAGAAAGGCAAAGGTGCGAGTCCAAATCCAGCGGAGTTTGCCGACGTGACGAGTTAGCCAGAAGTCAGGATTGAATAGGGGTATTCGGAAATACAAGAGTTGCAGAGGGGTAAATTTACCACGACGGGGTTTAGGTGGCGTTGTCCCTTCCAGCATGGCGGTAGCGGCTAGCTGTTGGAGGAGGTTTCGCAGTTGGTTGGGGGTGATTTTGTATTTTTGGCAGATGGTGTTGGGTGGTAAGTTTCCCAAGTCTTCAATTATGGTTTTTGTCCATTCATTGAGTTGGAGAAATGTGCCATCTTCTGGGTTGCGTAGTATCCAATGACTGTTAGGATGTTCAATCCACTGAAGGCAGGATTTGAGATGAGGACTCGTAGAATTGGGAATTGGAGAATTTTTTTCTGGCTTCGGCTCCAGGGATTCTGCTGGAGTCGTGGAGGGTGCTAAGATATCGAGGGTGATTAATTTTTGCAGAAGTTGTGCGACTAAGTTGGATGCGATCGCATCTCCTAGTTTTTGGTGGCAATCTTGCTGGATTTGGGAAACAGTATAGACTCCGGTGAAGTAGCGCAAGGCGTAGCCTTCGGTGGCGGAGAATAGGTGTTGATGGTTGTCATCTGGGGTGCGCAGGACAAATTGATTGGAGTTTCGTAGTTGGCTGAGTTTCCAGTAGGGTCTGATGTCGGGACAGATCCAGTTGTCGTAGTCTGTCTGATTTGGGGGATTTGCAAAATTGAGACGCTTCATTTTTGACACCTCTTTAGCTGGGTGAGGTATTCGGCATATTTGGTTAATCGAATTAGATGGCGATTGTGGTGTTGGTTGTCAGTTCTTTTTGTTGGGCGATCGCGCTGGGTGAGGGAGGGCGATCGCACCTGGGAGACTATCACTTTTGATTCTCGATTCCTTGTAACATGGTGTATCTGGGGAAAGGACAAGACTCGATCGCAATCCTCACTATCCCCAAATGCGATCGCCCTAGGGTCAGGTAATCCCAGCAGTGGGTGACTAGAGATGGCTTTAGATAAGCTAAGAAAAAGGCTCATATTAACCTTGGAGATAGTCTATGGTGGCAGTAATTTCTGAACATATTGAAATCACACCAGGAGTGTGTGGTGGGAAACCGCGTATTGCTGGACATCGGATTCGGGTTCAAGATGTTGTTATTTGGCATGAATATAAGGGGATGTCTCCTGATGAAATTGTGTCTCGATATCCTACGATTACGTTGTCAGACGTATATGCGGCTTTGGCTTATTACCATGACCATATTGAAGACATACAACAACAAATGCGAGAGGGCGAAATTTTGGTGCGTGAATTGCAAGCGAACACTCCTTCCAAAGTGCAGCAAAAATTAAGGGGATAGAGTTTTGAAAAAGATCAGGTGGCACTTGGATGAACAAGTTGATCGGGCAATTGCTCAAGGGTTGAAACAACGGGGTATTGATGTCACGACGACACCTGAAGTAGGACTTTTAGGTGCAGCCGATGCAGAACAAGTGGCTTTCGCGATTTCTCAAGAACGAGTAATATTTACCCATGATGAAGATTTTTTAATTCTTCATCAACGTGGTTTAGAACATTATGGTATTGCTTACTGTCACCAAAATACTCGGTCAATTGGTGAGATTGTGCGAGGATTGATTTTGATTTCAGAGGTACTTGAACCATTAGATATGAAAAATCACGTTGAATTTATTTTAGAAAGGCGATCGCACGCTGGGAATAGAGAAGGTGCGATCGCATTTTCAGAAAAACAGGCGATGCAGTAGCGTATGTTAGCGGGGAACTCAATTAAGCCACAGTCGAGTAAATTTTATTCTCCGCGTCAACACCGAAACTTAGTTGATTTTCTCTATATGAATCTTGAGAGGCTGAAGGGGTGACAAGCGGCTCAAAAGTTTGATGGTTCTTGCTTTTGAGGCAATTGAGGTCAAAAAAGATGAGCGCTTATTGACAGTCTTGTTGAGAATAAATTGGTTTCATCCCTGTTCGCGATAA
>NZ_JADEWY010000158.1 GCF_015207375.1 Coleofasciculus sp. LEGE 07092
GGGGAGTGGGGAGTGGGGAATAGGGATTAGGGAGTCTGGATGCCGACCCATCAAAGGATAAGATACAATAAGTGGCGAAAATTCGACCGAATTTTCGCCTGACGGACTATTTTTCTAATCAAAAACTGACAATATAGTGTGCGCCTAACCCACCCGAATTCACATTAATCTTTACTTTATAAAAAACTATCGGTAAACAGTTACAGTTAGTGACTGAAAAGGGATGTCGTGAAAGATGATTGAGCAACTGTCAGAAAAGTCACGATTGTGGAAGGCGTTGAAGTTTAGCCTAGACTGGCTCTGGCGCTTGGGTTGGGTATTGATTTTGGGAGTTGCGATCGCTTTAAGGGTTCAAACTATTGAACTGCACCAAAGACAACCTGCCTATTTTTGCAGAATCTTAGCCATAGCAGATTTAAACGTGTTTGATGTGACGCTGGCAGATCCTCAATTTGATAACTTTAAGCTGCGAGATATGGATTTGTATCAAGCTGACTTAAGCAATGCTCAACTTTCGCAGTTTGACTTGAGTGGTACTCATTTGTATCAAGCTGACTTGAGTGGTGCAGATCTATCATATGTTAATTTTCAGAGTGCGGATTTGGCTGAAGTTAACCTACAAGGTGCTAACCTACTGGGTGCTAACTTACTCGGTGCTAACTTACTCGGTGCTAACTTGCGGGATACCCAGAACTTAGAGAAAGCTAACTGGAAGGGCGCAGTTTACAATGAGAAAACGCAGTTTCCGCCTGGTTTTAACCCCCAACACGCCTACTTGATTGTACCGGGCGCAGATTTGGCGAGAATTAACCTTAGTGGTGCAGCATTGATTGATGTCAATTTTGAAAATGCCAACCTCGAAGGTGCTAACTTACAGAATGCAAATCTGAGGGAGGCGAACTTGAAAAATGCTAACCTATTTGAAGCGAATCTGAAACAGGTTAAAAATCTGACTCCCAGGCAGGTTAAAGCTGCTAAAAATTGGGGAAAAGCCAAGTATGATGAAAATTTTTACCAACAATTAGGCGTGTTTGCAAATTGAGATTTAGTAATGAATTATCTGATTCAGAATCCCACTCGTTTTTAAAGGGAATACAAAAATAGTAAAAACGAAAATGACTTGTATCGATTATTTTTACAAACTTTTAGCTCGTCGAGAATACAGTGCTTTTGAACTGACTAGAAAAGCGCGAGAAAAAGGATTTGACTCCAAGGAAATTGCTGAAACTATTCAGGAACTTCAGTATAAAGATTATCAGTCTGATACGCGCTTTGTCGAGAGTATGATTACCTCGTATCACGGTAAGTATGGAAAATCATTTATTAAGCGCAAATGCTGGGAAAAGGGCATTGCTGCCGATCTGTTTGAGGAACTTTGGGAGTTACAGAATGAAGGGGAAGAAACTGGAGAACTGGGCAGTTTAAAAGCTAAGGTGATACGAAAGTACAAAATTAATGACTTTTATGTTATCGACCCTAAGACTAAAGCAAAGTTATGGAATTACCTACAGTACCGAGGGTTTAAGGCTAGTGAGGTTTTAGAAAAGTGGCAGAGAGAACAAGAAGAAGCTATGGAGTAAAAATTACAAGCTGGTTTTTCGGATAACTCATATCTTGCACCTGGCGGTTGCTATAACTGAATTTAATACCGTTCACTGATCACACCTCCTGCTTTTTCCCCTCCCAATCGTTTAACCACAAACAGACAAAGACCGTAAAGCGTGAGACTTTCGCCTAGTAGTTCTGAAAACTCTTCAATCGCGACCCTCAATGTTTCTACTAGCACTATTTTGAAATGGCTGGGGTACAAAGTGTGGGTTAATATAAATTGTAATAAGTGATCTTTCAGAGCCTCTACACCAAAACCTCCAAGAAAAAATATTCCCATCCCCAGTGCCACAAATTTTATAGCTTTCCGGTGGAAATGCCAGATGGCGATAAAGTCTCGGTGAAACAAAACTAAGGTACTTATACCAATAGCAGCAACTTACTATACTTTTGAACTGCTCTTGGATTCACTCTCATGGATGGAAATAATTATAGATTTCTTGCGCTAAACGGGAACCAATTCCCGGTACTGACGCAAGCTGTTTTACGGTTGCTTCTCGAATATAATCAACCGAATGAAAATGTGCCAATAGCTGTTTTTGCCGCTGAAATCCCAGTCCGGGAATTTCATCTAAACGGGAACGACGCAGCTTGTCAGTCCGTTGTTGCCGATGGAAGCTGACGGCAAAGCGGTGTGCTTCATCTCGCAGACGGCGCAGTAATTGTACGCCTGGTTGTTCTGAATCGGTTGGTAGGGGGGAAGATTCACCGGGGAGAAAGATTTCCTCTCGTTGTTTGGCTAAACTGACAACTCGCACATCTTCCAGTAAGTTCATGTCTTGCAGGACAGCAACTACTGCTGATAGTTGTCCTTTGCCGCCGTCAATCATGATTAGATCGGGGAAATCCTGGTTGGTAGGGGATTTGGTAGCGGATGTGGCGGATGTAGCAGATAGGTTATCAGTTAAACTATTATCTCCCCCGCCCCCCAGCTCCCCAGCTCCCGTTCGACTGACGCTCACGGCAAGCCCGCTCCCCAGCTCATACTTACGAAAGCGGCGACGAATCACTTCAGCGAGACTGGCAAAGTCGTCGGAGTGACCGATAGTAACGGTGGGATTTTTAATCTTGTAGTGGCGATAGTGCTGCTTGGCGGGTGTGCCGTCAATAAATACCACCTGAGAAGCTACCGCATTGGCACCCTGGATGTGGGAAATATCATACCCTTCAATTCGGTGCGGTAAATCTGGGAGGTCGAGAATGTTGGCTAAATCCTCCATCGCTTGGGTATTGCGGTCTGCCAGTTTTTGGGTGCGTTCCAGTTCATATCTGGCGTTGCGTTCCACCATTTCTATGAGTTCGGCTTTGGTTTGTCGTTGGGGAACTAGAATGGTAACTTTGCGACCCTTGCGATCGCTTAACCAATCTGCCAGCATTTCAGTATCGGGTAACTCGTGCTGCACTAGTATTTCTGTGGGAATTTCTACAGGGTCGGCGGTTTGGTAGTGTTCTTCGAGTACCCGTTGTAGAATTGCTCCAGGTGTACCGGATTGAGCATCGGCGAAAAATCCCAAGCGTCCCACCAAGCGACCTGCACGAGTTTGGAACAGTTGGATGCAAGCGTGTTGGTTATCTGCGGCTAGAGCGATCGCATCCCGCGACACGGTATCATCGGGCAAGGATACTTTTTGGTCGGCGGTTAGGGACTTTAACCCCTGAATTTGGTCGCGAGTTCGTGCTGCTGTCTCAAAGTTCAACGCCTCTGCCGCTTGTTTCATAGTGGTGGTGAGGGTATCGATGAGTTCCCCTGTCCGTCCCTGGAAGACCATGGCGATTTTTTGCAGGGTTTTGCGGTAGTCTTCTGGGGAAATAAGTTGTTGACAGACACCGGGACAGCGACCTAAATCGTAATTGAGGCAGGGACGGTCTTTAAATAGGGGTCGGGGACGCTGGCGTTGGGGGAAAATCTGCTTGAGGAGGTGTAGGGTGTTCCGCAGTAGGCGGACATCGACGTAGGGACCGTAGTATTTATCTTTTTCCTTTGTCCGTTGCCGTTTGCGGGTAATGAAGATGCGGGGATAGTCTTCAGACCAAGTGATGCAGACGTAGGGATATTTTTTGTCATCTTTGAGCAGCACGTTAAAGTAAGGTTGGTGCTGCTTGACTAAATTGGCTTCTAATGCTAATGCTTCGGCTTCGGTGTCGGTGACGATGAATTCAATCTCTGTGACTTGGCGCACCATCATGGCGATGCGATCGCTTAATTTCTGGGAGTCACGGAAATAGGAACGAACACGCGATCGCAGTTTCTTGGATTTGCCTATATATAGGATGCGATCGCTGGAGTCGCGCATCAAGTAGATTCCGGGTTCGGCGGGAATCTCTTTTAGGCGGCTTTCGAGGCGTTCGGGTTCTTTGAGGAGGGGGAGAGTTTTGGGAGAGGTTACCACAGGCGATCGCAGTCTTGGTTCCTATTTCATGATGATATAGACCGATGAAAATGGGGACTGTCGGGGGGTTAGGATTTCCGAACTTATAGCGTGGAGTGGGTAGCAGGTTTTTGGATTTGAAACGCAGAGGTACGCGGAGGTTCACGCAGAGGGGCGCGGAGGTTTTGAGTGCGCTACTCAGGGGCGATCGCATGGTTTCAATTGCTATAGTTCAATTCTGATGAATTAACGTCGCCAGTCATCTAGATTCAAGCTATAACCCAGTAATTGAATGCGCTGATAGTGAGATAAATTGCCCGTTACCAAAGTCAACTTTTTTTGCATAGCTATAGCCGCAATCATGGTATCAGCAAGACCAATCGGTTGCCCTGTGCGTTCTAAGTCTGCGTATATTCGCCCTGCTAGTTCAGCACTGGGCAGATCTAGTCTTAACACTTCAGCATCAGTAATAACATTAAGAAACTGTTGAATGCGGTCTTCCCGTTGACGCTTATGCCAGCCTTTGATAATTTCTAAAACTGTAATAACGGAAATCGTGTAGTAACCGAAGGTCTCTCGATACGCCCTCGCTCTGGTGACAATACTGGGATTGATACCTTTTTGCACCTCGGAAAAAATATCTGTGTCAAGTAGTGCTTTGTTCACAGCGCTGATTGAGAGGATGTGCTGCCCGATCACGCATAATCTCTTCTAGTATCTCATCAACAACGTCGGGTTCGTCAGCAAACATTCCCATTATCCGGTCTTTTGTCGATTCTGTCCTTCGACTTCGCTCAGGAACAGCAAGCTTATTGATTGCTTCGGTAATTAGTTCTGATAGATTACAATGGCGCGACTCGGCTAACCATCGAGCCAGATCAAGTGTCTTTTTATCCAGTTGAAGTTCGAGGGTCTCCATCAGTTTTTTTTTTGAGATTAACCTATAGTTTCATCATGCCATAGAAAAAAGCTCCAGGGTTTTACCTGCACGGTATTCCGTCATTGCCTCGGCTGCAAGTTTAGCTAGGACATCGTGAGAATGAGCGAATGCATCATCCCATTGCATCTCATCTTCAAGTTCTTCGAGAATTGTTCTGGCGATCGCATCCTGCTGAGAAGCGGGCAACATTTTTAATCGTGCGATCGCTTGTTCTAGTAATTCCGTCATGGCTGCCGTCTTAATGGAATTGATACTATTATTTATCACTTGTACCGCAATTAAACCCGACTCGGAAGCGCATGAAGTTGCTCACAGGTTTGTCTTGGTAAATTGTTTTAATCCGCAGGCGGCTTCTGTGGCTTTGGGGCGGTGTCAGGTATCGGAAACGTAGAACCCGCAATGCTTCGTGGATTTTGCCTCTGTTGTAAATCGTTACAATCGGCTGAAACTTTTATATGTTACATTTTACAAGTCTCAACGCGAGAGAAGAGATGGTAAGTGCGCACCCCACGGTTTACTGATCTTCTTGCCAATTCAATCTCATAATCTTCTTCCAAATTGTTTCCACAAACTGGGATATCACGACGTAGCAAACGAATCCACTCATAAGACTCACTTGTTTCTCGGTAGGTGCTTCCGGGGAGATGTCCCTGGGGGGCATTTAGACTAAAGGTAAGCTCGTAATATGCTCTCCAACCAGTTCTTCCCTCTAGGTCTTCATCTCTCCTGCGAACATCTTCTTCATACCAACCTATGGTATCACCAAACTTTTTATAGATGCCATAATCATACACGCCTGGTTGCCCCCCTACACTTTGCCAGATTCGCTTTTGCACAGAAAAACCAAAGCGTCCATTACTGTATTTTACCCAGAGACGGTCAATCGTTCGTAGGTCAGTACAAGGAAATTGGTCTATATCTTCTCTTTCAATTGTCCACCAGTCTTTTTTGCCGATAACAGCCAGCATTTTATCTGTTGTTTCTTGATCGGCTTTTTCCCACTCTCCAGCAGATAATAAATCTCGCAGTCTGCGGTAATCGATGCCACATTCTGAACTCAAGTCACCAGCCGGATTCTGGGGAATCAATAACTGTAACCATTCCGACACCGATTGAGGGCGATTTTCCGGTTGCAGTTCCATCCCTGTGAGAATCCCTTGATTCACCCGATCACTCACTTTTGAATTCAGCGCCTGTGGCGGTTGTAACGAATCCCGCACCACTCGCATAAATGCTGGCGGTGGTACTTTTGTCGTCAGCAAACAATACAGCGTCGCCGCTAACCCATACACATCTGTATATTCTCCCCGATGTGCTTGCTCATCATACTGCTCAAGGGGAGCAAAACCCGGTGTGAGATGAACGCTATGAGTTTGGGTGAGATTGGGGAGAAATTCTCTAGCAATACCAAAATCAATGAGTACCGCTTCTGATACACCAGAACGCACCATGATATTTTGCGGTTTTAAATCCCGGTGCAATAATCCCTTATCATGAACCAGCGTCAGCGCCTCCCCAATCTGCTGGATATAGCCTAATGCTTCCGCTTCCGACAAAGGATGGCGATTTCTCACCCGTCGCCATAAGTCTTCCCCCTGGATATATTCCATGGCGATACAGGGTAGTGATTGTTCATGAAAAACATTTTCAATCTGGACAATATGGGGATGTCTACATACAGCTAATCGGGTAGCTTCCCTCTCAAAATCTCGCTGGTATTTATCGCGAAATTCGATAAAGTCTGGATTAGTCATCACCTCGTCTTTCAGGGTTTTGATTACCAAGGGTTTGCCGTTTCTATCTTTTGCCAGGTAGGTGATACCAAAGCCACCCCGACCGATTTCTCGTTCAATGACGTAGCGACGACCATGTAATTGCTGTCCCTTGACCCAGACCATTGGTGATTGTTTTGATAATCCTGCCTTGATTTTGGCACAATTGGTTAATTGAATCAGGGCGCATCAAGGAGACTGAATTATGACGACACCGAGAGACACCTATCTACAAGACCCCGATGAACAGATGGATGGCTTAGGGCGGATCAGCTCTGAACCCGTACAAGCTGACGACCGAGAAGAAGCTGAGGAAAAATGTGAGGACTTAGCTGACTCCTACGGAATGGTGCTTGAAGGTGTCAGCCAACGGGCAGATGACTGGTACGACTGCAATTTCCGAGGGTAGGGGAGATGAATCATAACGACTTTTCCGATCGCGCTAACCATATTGGGACGATTTGGAGTCGTCAGCATGGCTGGCATATGCCTCCATTCCCAGATGTCCCAGCTAAATATGTAGCATTGTGCGTTAACAACAAAATCTCTGGGATGACAGATCGGGGGATTGAGAAAAAGCTTATTGAGCTTGGCTTTAACCCCTCCTATCGCTACCTTGGTTCAAACAACCCACGGGACAAGAATGACCCCACATCTTTGTTATTTTTCTTGAGGAAATACAACCGAGATGACCAGGCGATGGATGAAGCCATCATGTCCCTGATTAACGGGGGAATTCCCCCACGGGCAATCGTAGTGATTACCCATAAGCTGTATTGTGCAATTCTGGGTATCGGCTGCGATCGCGCTGATAACAGAAGAGACGATTAAATGCGTAACAGTTTATCAGGTGCGATACCGTGTTTCTGGCTTAACTTGTTGTGACGTTGGCGTAGTTACGGGTGTAGGTTCTGGTGGTGGTGCTGAGGGTGGCTTGAGGGCTAAAAAAGCGGCAATCGTACCTAATAGAGTAGCAATTGTGCCAATAATAGTTAACCATATTGCCAAATCCCAGTTGCGCCAGGGTTGGGGAATTTGAGGCACAACGCCCAATAAATCTAACCAGTCCTGCATCGTTTGGGGGCGTTCTTCCGGTGCTAACGCCATCCCTCTGAGAATCGCCTGATTCGTGCGATCGCTAATTTGTGGGTTAATCTCTTGAGGTGGCTTTAACTTCGCCCTTGCCAAACTTCGATCCCTGACACTGGGCGGTTTTTCTCCGGTTAATAACCGATACAATGTCGCGGCTAAAGAATACACATCGGTATAAGCACCGCGTTCTGCATCAACATGGTATAACTCAAGGGGCGTAAACCCATCCGCTGTTGTTGGATTGATGGTAGTCAGGGGGTGATCAAACCCCACCGCTAAACCAAAATCAATTAAAACCGCTTCCCGTTTCCCCTGGCGGATCATAATATTGCCAGGTCTAACATCCCGATGCACTAAGTTATTCTCATGCACCACTATCAGCGCTGAACCAATCTGGCGGATGTAGTGTAAGGCGTCTTTTTCTGTCAGTCGGTTGGCATGGGTTAAATCTTGCCCCTCAATATACTCCATCACAATACAAACCAACTGACCCTCTTTAAAACAATCCTTCATTCGGACAATATGAGGGTGTTTACACTGTCCCAACTTCACCGCTTCTTGCCAAAACTTATCCTGAAGTCGATTAATTTCTGGTGCAGTAAGCTGATTGAGTAACGTATCACTCAGGGTTTTAATGACGCATCGATGAGAGGTGCGATCGTGTGCTAAATAGGTGATACCAAACCGTCCTGCCCCTAATTCCCCCTCAATCGTATACTTCCCACCTTGCAATTTTTGTCCAGCCGACCAAGCCATTGCTCACAATTCTGAGACGCTTGTCTTGATTTTGGCATAGCTTTAAGCCGAGTTGGACGTGCGGAACTCAAGAGCGATCGCACGGTATCAATTGCTCTCGACAGGCTTTGGTTTATCGAGCAGAAGGAACGATTACCCAGTATCCAGCGACGGCGACGTTGAGTGGGTAGGATGTGGTGCTGGGGTTCACGTTGGAGTTATACCAATTGGCTTTTCCAATGGCACATCTGGAACCCCCCCAGCCCCCCGATGTTTTGGGGGGAGCAAGAGAGAATATGTGCCAAATTCAAACCCATTTGGTATTAGGGAAGTTGTTGTAAGTAGTAACGGATTTCATAGCGGATGTAACGGATGAGTTATTGGTTAAACCTTCATTGGCAATAGGATTCGATCCTCCCTGTCGTCTCAATAAGGAGGATAGATATAGCAGATAGGTTATCTGTAAGAGACAAATCTGAATTAGAAACCGACAATCTATCCATTACATCTGTTATCAAATCCGCTGCCAAATTCATGTTTGGAACTTTTAATCAAAACGTGTCGTCAATACTGGAGTTCCAATTTAAACAGATTCAGCGATGAAAAAGATACTCCTACTTGCAGCTAGTGCTGTCATTTTTGGTGCCGAGATTGCCAATGCCTGTAGTTGTCTGGTCAGGGAACCCCAAGAGTATTTTGAATCGGCTAATGCTGTTTTTTCCGGTCGCGTTATTGATGTGATCGAGCCAGGTAGGAGGTCAGATCGCTCCAATCCTAATTCTACTAATCGAAGAGTCCGCATTGAAGTTTCCGAAGTTTGGAAAGGGAACAAAGCACGGCAAGTTATCCTAACAACATCAGATTCTAGTGCCAGTTGCGGGTTTAATTTTGTTGAAGGGGAAGACTACTTAGTTTATGCCTCTCGCTCAGAGGGTCGTTTGACCACAAATCTATGTAGTGGAACAAAATCCCTAGTTCAAGCGCAAGCTGATTTAGCGATGTTAAATCAACAAGAAATACCAACAAGTAATGTTCCCTTTGAAAATATTAAACAAGACTGGAATAGTGGACTTGAAGAACCGTTTGCAACAGTAGTTAAAGGAAATGAGGATTGGAAAAAATTGTGGATTGCTCTTCATTCAATTTACTTCCCACTGAATCTCCCAGCAACTGAGGTTAATTTTACCGAGAATATGGTGATTGGCGTTGGTCTAGGTAGCCGACCGACTAGCGGCTATAGTGTTGAAATTAAAGAAATAAACGTTGAAGAGGATAAGCTAGTCGTCAATTCGGTTGAACGTCAACCTGGAGCTAATTGTGTAACAGCACAGGCAACCAGTCAACCTTATCATGTGGTAGTAGTCAAACGGTCGGATTTACCCGTTCAATTTAACCGTACAACTGAGGTATTTGACTGCAATCTTCAATAGAATGGCACTGACTTAATCGTTTGTAGTAAGTACTTGAGGCACACTCAGTGCCATTCCCACTCTAGGGCTGCTGACACCGCTCTGCGATTAATAACTCTCCAGCCGCATCACTATAGCGGTTTTCGTTTGCGTGAGGTACATTTTTAGGGATGAAACCCTTACTGGGCAAGCATTGGTTGTACCTCATACATTTGAAAATGGCTATATCTACAGGTCTAGAGAAAAAGAACCCCTGTCCATACTGACACTGTAGAGCAATAATACGATTGGTTGATAGTACACTCGAAATTCCTGCCGTTTGATCGCTCGCCGCAAATCTGTTTCAAGCTGCAATCGCTATAAGGCATTGCTATCCATCGCCGTATCGAAGATTTCATAACGAGATTCGCCGTGCCTTCGGGCGCGATAGATTGCCAGGTTAGCGTTGCGCAATAAGTTTTCGGCTTGCACAATGCGATCGCGTCCCCCCTTGTAACCACTACTAATTGTATTCAGAGCAATCCCAATACTGACGATCGCTAATATCGAAGGCATAAATCCGAATGCAGTCGATTTCACAGACATAGTGCAAAACTTGTTCGTAATAAACCTCACCAATTTTCACCTCTCGCCGGAGAGAATTTTCCTGTTGCACAATTGTGCCAATTGAAGGTATCCCGCCTAAAAACGGATGCTCCGCCCCGCGCTCTTGCAGATCTGGCAGCGATTGCATTGCTTCGGGATTGAGATAGCAAACTTGACCTTAAATCGGGGGCTTTAGCGATCGCGCGACTGAAATTGCTATAGTTCACCTAGCACGGGTAAAGACTAATCAAGCAATGGTAAAATCACTGACGTTTATCACGGACGAAGAACTCATGCAGATGAGTTCACAAAATCCAGAGTTACGGTTTGAAAGAAATGCGGATGGGACGATTACTCAATATCCGGCGACGGCAATATTGAGTGGGGAGGATGTTGTGCCTGGGTTTACGTTGGTATTGGAGACGTTATTCTAATTAACTAACCGCAAAATCAGTAAACTGCCGCATATAGGGACTATGAAAGCCCAATACAATATCCTCCCGACTCACACCCAATTCCATCAATTCATCGGCTAAATGAGCCTCAGTATTATTAAGCTGTATCCATGGATTTTAGTCAAGCGCTCCTCGATAAAATTGACCAGGTTGTAGAAAATTGGGTTGAAACCGTTCGTCAAGACGGTGAAATTAAAAAAACCCAAGAGCTAACCTACAAAGGAATACTCGACGGTTTGCCAGTGGTTCTCCGTTCGATCGCCAATATACTGTCTAAATCTGAAGCAAAAGACCTGCAAACCTTGGTAGAAAGCAGTTTGGAGCATGGTATTATCAGGGCAAAACAAGGCTATGATCCAGAAGAAGTGGCGCGGGAGTACCGTCTACTGCGTCAGGTAATTTTTTCGACGTTAGAAGAAAACCTGCTCCAAGGTTCGCCAAAAGAGGTGCTTCGAGCAGTTCGGCTGATTGACACCTCACTCGATGAAGTAATTGCTCAGTGCTTCCAAAGCTACACAGAAGAGCGATTGCGGGAACTCGATCAGCTCAAAAATCATCTAGCCCTAACTAATCAAGAACTGACGCGCTTGGTTAATACCCATCAGGAGTATTTATCCTATCTCGCCCACGACCTCAAAAATCCCCTGACTTCGATTATTGGCTATTCCGACCTATTTTTACGCCAGCAACGCAAAAACCTGGAGGCAAAGGACGGCTCTCCCAATCTGGAATATATCGAGCGAGTGTTGCGAAATGGGCGACAGTTGCTGCGTTTAATCAATGATGCCCTAGAAGTATCGCGTTACGAGGCAGGGAAAATGAAACTGTGTCCAGAAATAACCGATGTGTGTTCTTTAATCAATAGTGTTGTAGAAATCCTAGAAGCTTCTGCCCATGCCAAAGAGCTACAGATAAATGTGGATTACAAGGCTACTCCTTTACAAGTACACACAGACCCCTTACGCTTAGAGCAGATTGTCACGAATCTACTCAGTAATGCCATTCGCTATACCGAGTCAGGCACTGTAAACGTAACCTTTCAGGTATTATCTGATAACCAGTTTGCGATCGCAGTTTCCGATACAGGAATTGGTATTGCCCCAGAAGACCAAGCTCACATCTTTGAACCCTACTTTCGTGCGGGTTCCCGCCCCAACCGCCTCCCCGACAGTACAGGACTAGGACTGGCAATTGTCTGGAGGCTGGTTCAACTGCTGCAAGGAGAAATTCAACTAAAATCACAAGTTGGAGTGGGTTCCACCTTTAGGGTAATATTGCCATTGAATTATGAATGAATTTTATACAGAAGAAGCTTTCTCTATCTCCCATCTCCCCGTCGTGTGATTTGTTGCAATTTTATTTCAAAATCCTATAACTCTTATGCCCGTACTTGAAAATACCCCTATCAGTGCATTTCCCCTAACCGCAGTAGTTGGTCAAGATGCCATTAAACTTGCCCTACTTCTAGCAGCAGTTGACCCTGGATTGGGAGGCGTTGCGATCGCCGGACGGCGGGGGACAGCTAAATCCGTGATGGCACGCGCCCTCCATATCCTACTCCCCCCGATTGAAGTGGTCAAAGGTTCAATTAGTAACTGCCATCCGCGATATCCTCAAGAGTGGGATGACCAGTTATTGGCGCAAGGGGCTGACCCATCAAACATTACCACAGAAATTATCCCCGCTCCCTTCGTGCAAATTCCTCTGGGAACTACTGAAGATCGGTTATTGGGTTCGGTGGATGTGGAAAAATCGGTGAAACAGGGAGAACCCGTCTTCCAACCGGGACTCTTAGCGCAAGCACATCGGGGTGTCTTATATGTAGATGAAATTAACCTCCTCGATGACCAAATTGCCAACCAGTTGCTAACCGTTCTCACGGAAGGGCGCAACCAAATTGAGCGGGAGGGGATTAGCTTTCAACATCCCTGCAAACCTCTATTAATTGCCACCTATAACCCGGAAGAAGGTCCTTTGCGGGAGCATTTGCTCGATCGCATTGCTATTACCCTATCAGCAGATGGTGTGCTGGCACTGGATCAACGGGTGGAAGCCGTTAATCAAGCGATCGCGTATGCAAGTTCTCCCCGGCAGTTTTTAGAGCAGTACAGCGAAGATTTGGATGCTCTGAAAACTGAGATTATCCTAGCGCGGGAGTGGCTTAAGGATGTGCGGGTAACTCATGAGCAAATAACCTATCTGGTTGAGGAAGCTATCCGAGGGGGTGTCCAAGGACATCGGGCGGAACTGTTTGCCCTGAGAGTTGCCAAAGCTGCAGCAGCGTTAGAGGGGCGTCAAACCGTTACGGCGGAGGATTTGCGGCGGGCGGTGGAATTGGTAATTGTACCTCGTTCTACGATTGTGCAAACGCCACCGGAGGAGCAACCACCCCCTCCACC
>NZ_JADEWY010000159.1 GCF_015207375.1 Coleofasciculus sp. LEGE 07092
CCCCCGCTCCCCACACCCTAGTGACTGGATGTAATTCCCCGTTGCTGCAATTGCTGCATGAAAAACTCTTCTAAGGAGGAACGGGCAAGATTGATACCGATAAGATGAGCACCCATGAGTCGCAGGCTAGCGATAAACTCTTGGGGTTCTCCTTGTAGGTAGCCGTACCAGCAATCTTCCTCGAATGCCAAACCTTCAACCCAGCGCTTGAGAATGTCTAAGTTGCCGCCTTTGCCTCTAACCTGGTAGCGGTTAGCAACGCCCAAAAGTTCGTCTAAAGAACCTGTACAAATTAACTGCCCCTCTGCCAAGATAGCGATGCGATCGCAAATCTTTTCCACGTCCGATAAAATATGGCTGTTGAAGAAAATAGTCTTGCCTTGCCCTTTGAGTGAGAGAATAATCTGGCGAATCTGGTAGCGCCCCATTGGGTCTAATCCCGACATTGGCTCATCTAGAAACACCAGCTCTGGGTCATTAATCAGTGCTTGCGCCATACCGATACGCTGGAGCATTCCTTTAGAATACTGCCGCAGTTGCTTTTTTTTGGCGGCAGATTTCGAGAGTCCGACTAACTCCAGTAATTGGGGAATGCGCTGCTGTTGTATGCTTTTGGAAATTTGGAACAGTCCGGCAGCTAGCTGCAAAAATTCCCACCCCGTTAGATAGTCATAAAAATAGGCATTTTCGGGCAGGTAGCCAATCTGTTGCTTGGTTGAGCGATCGCCTAGGGGCTTTCCCAGTAACCAGCCCCGCCCGGCGGTAGGACGCACAATTCCCAGCAAGGTTTTCAACAGGGTAGTTTTTCCCGCCCCATTCGGTCCGAGCAAACCAAAGGTTTCCCCTTTATAGACAGAGAGAGTGCAGCTTTGGAGAGACTCGATTTTTTGATTCAGCCAAAAGCCAGTGCGATACACCTTCCGTAGTTGGGAAGTTTGTACAGCCACAATCTGGTCAGAGGTCGTCAGTGCAACTGGCAAATCAGCAGTAGAATCCATCCCTATCAACGCGCTCACTCATTTTGTTTGAGTCTCCTAATTTCCTATGTTGCCGATTTTTTGGCAATTCAGAAGAGGAGCGATCGCTCTACTCAGAGCCTGTCACCTCAGAAGCTACCCCACCTCCGTCCTTATTCATCATTCATAACTGTGCTATCAACGATGAACCGACGGAGAAGACTCAACGATTCATGGCAGTAGACTGAGTGCCAGAATGCTTGGCAATTTGTTGGGCAATTTGAGGGTCATACACCCGCAAGTAATTCCAGTAATTGCCAAATACCTGCTTGACATAATCTCTGGTTTCCTCAAACGGAATCGCTTCTACAAATTCATCTGGATCGCTGGCTCCTTTCTGCCGAAGCCATTTTGCCGTGTTTCCCTCACCCGCATTGTAGCTAGCAACCGCCAGTAAAGAGTTATTTTTATGGTTCTGATGAATCTGTTGGAGTAACCAGGTTCCCAGCTTGACGTTATCTTCAGGATTCTCGAGGGAATAGTTTTTCAAATTGATTTTTTCTGCAACTCGATCCCCCATACTGGGCATCACCTGCATCAAGCCCACAGCACCAGCTCCCGAACGAATGTCCGTCTCAAATCGAGACTCCTGTCGAATCAAAGCCGTCACGAGCAGGGGGTTGATCTCACGCTTTTGAGAATAGGTTTCGATCACTTCCATAAACGGCAGCGGATACAGGGCTTGCCAGTAGGTAAGTTTGGCTTGGAGTTCCTGGTACTCAGCTTGCTCCTCAGGCTTCTCTCGATCCTCAAGACTGGCAATTTTAGAAATTCCGGTCAGGTAGTCACCCACCGCCATCCGCATTAACCCATCGGTGAATTGTTCAGCGACAGTTGGCTCCATCCGGTTTTGAAATTCTGCTTGCCAGAGTGTCCAAGCCTCTTGATCTTGACCAAGCTGATAAAGTTCTTTCAACGCCTCAGAACCAACAGGCAACACTGGACGAACCTCAGGTTGTACTACTTTGGGATTGACTTGACGGACTGTGGTAAAGTCTCCTACATCCCAACCCAGTTGCACAGCAGATCGCCACGCATAATAGGATTGCGGATGATTGGTAATCACTTGCTCGAAGGCAGCTTGGGCATCCTTCTGACGCCCTAGTTTACTTGCCCATTTCCCTGTCCAAAAGCCTGCCTGACGTGCTAGGAAACTGTTGGGGTTTTCGTTAGTAATCTGTTGCGCCCATTTCCAGGCGGCATCTGTATCTCCGGCAGCCGCTTTTTCTTGGGCTTCCTGCCAGCGATAGGCGGCGGCAGCATCAGACTCTCCATAGTTTGTGAGCAGCAATCTACGTGTTTCGGCTGCCGCTTTGTCACTTTTAAGGCGGTCGAGGGTTTCTGCTTTGGCTAAGAGGGCTTCACCTGCTCGGTCGGGGAATTGTTTGATAGCCTGGTCAAGATGTGGTACGGCTTCAATGTCAGGTTCAAGCTTGGCAAGGGCAACTAAGGCATCGAAGCTTTCTTTTGCCTTAGGAAAATCCTGCACCATCTTTTTGTAGGCGCGTTTGGCTTCTTCAGTTTTCTGGGCGTATTGCAGTCCGAGAGCTTTTAGGTAAGCATTACGGGATGTATATTCAGCGTTGGCATAGGCATCACTGGCTTGACCGTATTTTCGGTCTAGCCAGTATGCCAGGGCAATGGCTTCCCAATTCTTTGGCTGAATGAGCGGCTTGTCGCCCTTGCCTGTGACTTGGCTGTAGTTACCTACTAACTTATCAAGGGTTAAGGTAACGTCGGGCGAGTCAAAGGCATATTTCGCCATTAATAGCATCAAATCAGGTTGAGCGGCATCTTCTTTAAGTCGCTGTTGTGCCAGTTCCAGAATTAGGGGATGGGATGGATAGTTCGCGATCGCCTTTTCCCAGTATTTCGGATCGTCAGGTGAAGGGGCATAAAATAGCTGCACTTTTCCCAGAAGCCCTGAGTGGGTGGGAGATACCGCGATATCGGTTTTCTGGTACTTAGAATCGTCTGATAAGAGGGCGTACAACCCTCTAGCGGCGACTGGCTCCTTGGCGTGGTGTTGCACCAAATCCTGCCACGCTGCCAGTGCTTTGGCTTGCTCTCCTACCTGTTCATAGGCTTGGGCTCGTTTAAGAATCACATATCCTGCTAATACAGGATAGTCCCACTCGAGTCCCTCCAACCAACCCAGGGCCTTTTTTCCTTGCTTTTGCTCAATCAGGTCTGCTGCCAAAAGATAGCGAGGACGGGATCTCTCCAGAGATTTTTTGCCTTGAGCGATCGCTTCTAATTCCGCTGCCCGCTCCTTAGCCGATAGCGGTGCTAGTTGTAGAACTTTTGACGAGTTCCCACGATCTTCTGGTGCGATCGAGTTGTTTTCCAGGAACGGCAACCAAATTGTCAATTGCCCTAACGGATGGTTGTACTTGTTTACCACCACAGTACTCCCAAGTACCAGGGCGCACAGTCCGACACCGACACCCAGGGCTATCTGTTTTCGCCGCTGCCTGCGTCTTGATAGACTGTGGGGGGCGAAAATCTGACGTGACTTTCTCATAGAACCTCCTGGTGATGCACATCCATCTTAAGATCTTGGCTGTGATGGCATTGCCGGGTTGGGCAACTGTACAGCAAACCTCTGAATTTATTTCTGGTAATTCCCTTCATTTGAAACAAAAATAGCAATCTATTTTATCACGATAGAACTAGTATGGTAGGAATTGTCGCCAATCTTGCTAAGGAATTGTGAATTTTAAAGGGTACTGGGGTTGAATTTTAAATTTTCAATACGCCATTTTCAACCTTAGAGATTATGCATTGACAACTGGCTCAAACTATGCAGCCCAGGATAAACCGTTAAATGAGCTAGAGGTAGGAACATGGCGTACCATGCCCCTAGTACATTTCGTCAAAAGTTTGTAATTAACCTATCCTTACAGAGTAAATAACTCAAGCCGTTTTTCTCTTAGAACTCCGTTTCTTTCCCTTAAACAACTTAACAATTTGCCCAATGACTAACGGGACAAAACTCATCCCAATAATCAAAAGCCAACCATTAACACCCGGATCAACCGTACTCAGTGCGGCAGAGAGAAAAGGAACATAAACAGCAATCAATAGCAAACCTGTACATAAAGCTAGCGCTCCCCAGACATAGGGATTTGTGGTAATCTCATTTTTGAGGATGTTAGAGTCATTCTCACGCATATTAAAGACGTGCCAGAGTCGTGTAAAGCCTAGGGTCATAAACGAAACCGTGACGGCTTGCTTTTGCTCGAATCCCAGCCAGAGGAGTGCCAGAGCAAAAGCGCCACCAAGGGCAGCAGCAATGACTAAACCATAGCCTGCGATCGCTAACCAATGGCGGCGAGCTAAAATCTCCTCCTTCGGATCGCGAGGAGGCTCCGACATCAAAGACGGATCTCCCTCACCCAAACCAAGTGCCAGTGCGGGAAAGGCATCATTGACAACGTTAATATACAAAATCTGCAAGGGCAGCAGCGGTAAGGGAACATTCATTAATGAGGCTACCCCAACCACAATAATCTCGCCGACGTTACCCGAAAGCAGATAGACGGTAAACTTGCGGATGTTATTAAAAATCGCCCGTCCCTGTTCCACCGCTGCAACAATGCTGGCAAACGCATCATCCTGAAGCACCATGTCCGCCGCTTCCTTTGCCACCTGGGTTCCTCGTTGTCCCATTGCCACGCCAATATCTGCTTTTCTCAAAGCAGGGGCATCATTCACCCCATCCCCCGTCATGGCAACAACGGCGTTGGTATCTTGATGGAGAGTAACCAGGTTGAGCTTTTGTTCAGGACTGACCCGTGCCAGAATGGGAGTCTGTACAATCCGTTGACGCTCGTCTTGGGAGAGTTCATCAGGGCTTTTGAGTTCTTTACCTTGAATGACATCTGCCTTTTCATCATCGGTTAAACCTACAGCTAACCCGATATTTCGCGCCGTTACGGGTTGGTCGCCTGTCACCATAATCACCCGAATGCCTGCATCTTGACATTCCTCAATCGCAGAACGCACATCTTGGCGTGGTGGATCGAGTAAGCCAACCACACCTAAAAACGTCAGGTCTTCATAGGCTTCGGCATCCTCTGATCCAATGGTTTTTTGTGCAAGTCCTAGAATCCGCAAACCGTCGGCAGCAAGATGATTACCCCGTTCTTTCCAGTGTTTTCGGTCTTGATCGCTCATCTGTTTTTCGTCTGATTCTGTCAAGATGCGGGAACAAGCATTAAGGACGGCTTCCGGTGCGCCTTTAACAGCATAGCGATACTTACCCTCCAGTTCATGAACCGTTGCCATCATTTTTAAGTCGGGGTCGAATGCTTCTTCCCGAACTTCTGGCATTTTTTCGAGCAACTCCTCTCGCTCAAGTCCAGCTTTCTTCGCCACGACTAAAAATGCCACTTCCATGGGGTCGCCCACCGCTCGGCTTTCATTCGAGTCTTTTGGTTGTAACGCTGCATTGTTGCACAGCATCCCGACTTCTAGCGCTGCCTTGAGAACCTGATTCTCCAAGGGCTTAAGGGTTTTATCCTCTCGTTTAAACTGTCCTTCGGGTTCTAAGCCTTCCCCCGTGATTTCGATTTCGCCAGATTCGAGTGCTATCCGAGCTACGGTCATCCGGTTTTCAGTTAGGGTTCCGGTTTTATCAGTACAGATAACGCTGGTTGCTCCTAGGGTTTCTACAGCCGAAAGCTTGTTAATCAGGGCGTTGCGCTTCGCCATGCGCCACATTCCCCGTGCTAGAGCAACTGTAGCCACGATGGGTAATCCTTCCGGCACGGCAGCTACCGCCAGAGCGATCGCAATTTCTACCATCAGGAACAAGTCTTTGCCGACTATAATACCTGCGATCGCAATCACAACCGCGACGGCTAGTGTCAGCCAAACTAACTTACGTCCAAGTTGGTCGAGTCGCTTTTCCAGAGGTGTTTTTTCTGCGGTTCCGGCTTCTTCCGCCAACTCTGAAATGTGACCCAACTCAGTCTTCATTCCAGTTGCGACAACTACTGCTTCCCCAGAACCACGGGTGAGAGCAGTGCCTTTATAAAGCATATTTTTGCGATCTGCCAGGGAAACTTCTTCCTCTTTGATCGGTTCGAGGGTTTTGCTGACAGGAACCGACTCACCGGTGAGTGAGGACTCGTTCACTTGCAGTTTTGATGCTTCAATGGGACGGAGATCGGCGGGAACAACATCCCCACTATCAAGCACAACAATATCCCCTGGCACCAGTTCTTCTGAAGCGATTTCTTGCACTTTCCCACCGCGACGTACCTTAGTAGTGGTGCGACTGAGTTGTTGCAGTGCTTGCATTGAGCGGGTCGCTCTATACTCTGTAATAAAACCAATGGTCGTATTCACCACAATGGCAATGAGAACCGCAATGCCTTCAATCCATTGCTGAAAGAGAAAGGACAGAATAGCAGCAACCGCTAAAATCCCAATGATCAGACTTTTGAACTGCTCGATCAGGATTTGCCAAGCACTTCTGGTTTTAGCCTCTTGCAAACGGTTGGCACCGTACTGGTTACGTCGATTCTCAACGTCTGATTCAGAAAGTCCCTGATCAACAGAAACGTCAAGTTTTTGCAGAATTTCTTCAGCGGAAAGTGTCCAAGGCTTATCGGGAAGCTCTGCCATTACTACTCCTGGGTATGATGCGCTGTTAGCCTGATCGGGTAAACGCCCAATAGTAGCTTTTTACTGGAATGCTCAGGAGATTGCCTCATCCCCAGGATAGGGAGTTGGTTGGGGGAGGTGGGAGAGATGGTAGGTTTTAGCCTACATCCCCTTGAAAACTTCATGAAGAAACAAGTCCAAGTTAAGCCCAATTCCAAAACCCAAACTATAGAAGAATTGGCAGATGGTACGCTGAGGGTGCATCTGAAGTCACCGCCAGTGGATGGTAAGGCAAATAAATAGATATTTTCCAAATTTGCAGATTGCTTGTATGACAATTTGTATGACAATTTGTATGTCAATTCGTATGACAGTAACTCAACGCGATCGCTTCATGTTGAGGTTTATTTTTCTTTACCAATTGACCTACTTTTTTGTGTAAACAAATTTTATGAGTAAGCTTAACAAAACTCAATAGTCAAACCGAGCAAGGAACGGTTGAGATTATCGTAATGCTGATGTAGAGCGAACTCTGGCTCCCAGTAGCTACCGACCGCTTGACTCCCTCTTAATAATCTTTTTATGAAGAAAAATTAAGCCCTCGATTTACTATGAAGATTGAGTAAAGTTCTTTATAAAGCTTTTGCAAATAGCAACCAATCGTTAATTTCTCCTGCTAAATTTTAATTAGAGAGCAGTTCATTCCAAGGTTCATACCATCAGGGCTGCTAAGAGGACAAGCCTCGCTCAAAAGGGTTCTATATCTACACAGAGGAATTAAGTCATGAAAATGAATGCGTCTACCAAAGTTCTGGCATCTACTACTTTTGCTCTCTCGTTAGCCTTTTCTACAGCATTTCCTACTCAAGTTAGAGCCACTGATACTGTGTCTGCTGATTCCGCTTCTGAAAATAGAGTTAGACAAGAGCAGCTTGTGACTCCTAGAGATAGGATTGATGATTCTACTAGACCACAAGCTTGTATATGGGTAGGAAGTCACAAATGTTGTTGGTGATGATATAGATTCGGGAAAGCTGGTGTAGCCAATAATTATAGTTCAAAATAGTAGGGAAGGCGTCTACCCAGAATTCACGGGTGCTTCAAGCTCTAATAAGTAGTCAATTGTTAGACTCTTGTTATTAACTCTGAGGTACTTGTATGCAACGACGCCCCCACTTATTTTGGCTAGTTCAGATTATTCCCTGTTGCTTTCTAATTCCAGTCGCCTCGGTTCAAGCGCAAATTGTCTCAGACGATACACTCCCCACTAATTCCATCGTTCCTCCAAACTGTACTGTCTGCACCATAGAGGGGGGAACGGTGAAGGGGGGCAATCTCTTCCATAGCTTTCACGAGTTTTCGATACCCACCAATGGGTCAGCCTTCTTCAACAACGATCCGGATATCCAAAACATCTTCAGCCGTGTGACAGGTGGTTTAATCTCTAACCTTGATGGCGTTCTCAAAGCGAACGGCACGGCTAATCTTTTTCTTCTTAATCCCAATGGGATTGTTTTTGGTTCCAATGCCTCCCTAGACATTGGTGGTTCTTTTGTCGCTTCTACGGCAAATAGCCTGAAGTTTTCTGATGGTTCAGAGTTTAGTGCTAACAATACCTCTACCTCACCTCTACTAAGTGTCACTGTTCCGGTGGGTTTGCAATTCGGAGACGCTGTGGGACGCATTGTGAATCGCTCTCAATTCATTTCAAATGAAGACATTGAAAATGGTGAAAATCCGACAGGACTTGAACTTCAGCCTAGTAGAACATTGGCACTGGTAGGTGGTGAAGTACGATTAGAGGGTGGTAATTTAACCGCTCCAGGAGGACGGATTGAGGTAGGGAGTTTTGGTAGTAATAGTTTAGTTAATCTAAATTCAACCAACCAAGAGTTGACTCTGAGCTATGAAGGCGTCCAGAGCTTCCAAGATATCCACCTATCTCAAGGAGCTGTCATTGATGTTACTGATCAGAGTTCTTTCGTTGGTAGTGGTGATATTCAGATACAGGGCAGACGTGTGACGCTTACCGATGGCTCACAAATCTCGTCTGCCACTTTCGGATCGATATCAGCCGGAACTGTTTCAGTCACTGCCTCAGAGTCAGTAGAGCTGCTTGGTACTTCAGCCAACGGAATTTCGAGTAACTTAAATACCGTCACAATAGGTGATGGGGATGCTGGAAGCTTGAGAATTACAACTCGGCGATTAATTCTCCAAGATGGTGGATTAATATCCACCAGCTCTGTTTTTCTCCCCCCTTTCCAGAATTCTAGTTCTGTGAAAGGAGGGAGTGGAAACTTGACTATCAATGCCTCGGAGTCAGTAGAAATCAGTGATAGATCTCCAGTTACTGGAATTAGTGGTTCCATCACTGTTGAAAGTTTAACCAATGGAGATCCTGGAGAATTGAATATTAACACTGGGCGGCTGATTCTTCGAGATGGAGGAAGAATATCAGCAGCGACCTCCGGCGCTGGTCAGAGGGGAACCTTAACGATAAACGCCTCAGAGTCTGTAGACGTTATTGGCACTGGCACGGATGTTAATGGTCAGGTTGCTCCTAGCACCTTAGAAGTTTCCAGTACAGGAACTGGCAATGCCGGAAATTTAACAGTTACCACCGATAACTTGAGACTTCAAGATGGTGCTGAAATTACGGCTAGCTCGACTCAAGCGGGGGGTGGCAACATCAACATTACTGCCGAAGATATTCGTCTACGCAATAGTAGCTTGATTAGTTCCAGTGTTTTTGAGAGTGTTGGTGGCGGTGGCAATATTGCGATTAACTCCGATATTTTTATCGCTCTAGAAGATAGTGACATTCTGGCAAATGCCTTTGATGGCAGGGGGGGTGATATACAGATTGTTTCCCCCGTGTTTCTAGCCGACCTCTTCTCAAGTGGCAACGCGACGGCTGTTGGTCGCAACCCAGGCTCTTTTGAGCCATTTCGCGGCAATGATCGAGTAGATATTTCGGTGGCAGCATTAGGGAGTGGCGATACTGGCAGCTTATCCGTATCATTTCAAAGCTTGGATCAAAATTCTCTCTCGTCACTGTCCGATAATTTTGTCCCTCCAGAGCAAGTGATTGCAGATAGTTGCCTTACCCATCGCCACAAGGAACAAGGCAGCTTCATTGTTACGGGTACAGGTGGCTTACCGAACAATCCTTACAATCCCATGAATGGTCAGTATTCTGTTACCCAAGTTCAAGGCATAACCGCTTCCTCTGAGCAACTCACAATACCTAATCCCCCATCTCCAACTCCAAATTCTTGGCAACCAGGCAACCCAATTCAGGAAGCAGAGGGAATGACGGTTACTGCTGATGGACGTATCATGGTGGGTAAGGCTCCGGCGCTGATAGCCGCTAATGGGGCTGAGGAGTTAATCTGCTCTTATAGCACACCCAATGTGAAGTAATCTTTAAAGTTAACAGTCGAGGAATCTTACTGATATTAGCGGTTTTTACTGGAATAATGTACAGTCCCTCGATATAGATTAAAGCGTATCCCGATACGATTGGGAGCGACTGTACCTTGCCACCTTCCCACTGAGGGAGTAAAGGTGTATGTGGAAACAGCTAAGACGAAAAATTTGGGAAGGACGAGGAATCTGGACGATTGCTCCGGGTGTTACTGGAGTCATTCTGGCACTGCGGCTTTTTGGCTGGTTGCAACCTTGGGAATGGGCAACGTTCGACCAGTACTTTCGCTGGCGTCCCCTAGAACCCACTGACGAACGACTTGTCATTGTCGGCATTAACGAGGCAGATATAAAACAAATTGGGCAGTGGCCCCTTCCCGATGATGTACTTGCCCAACTCATTGAAAAAATTAAGGCTCAAAATCCCAAAGCTATTGGTCTTGATCTTTATCGGGATTTACCTGTCCAACCCGGTTCTAGTGCCTTGGTCAATGTTTTTGAAACCACGCCTAATTTAATTGGTATTGAGAAAATTCAGGAACAAGACCCCAGTGCGTCTGTCCCTCCTCCACCCGTATTAAACCAACTGGATCAGGTTGGCTTTAATAATCAGGTGGTCGATGTTGATGGTAAGCTGCGTCGAGCTTTGCTGTACATGACGAAGAATGAGCAACCTACTATTTCCTTTAGCCTCAGACTGGCTTTAATTTATCTACAAGACTACAATATTTATCCGCAACCTTCAGAGAATAATTCCGCAATTTTTAATTTGGGAAAGGGTACGTTGCGACCTTTTACATTTAATGATGGGGGTTATATTAATGGAGATGACGGCGGGTACCAAATTCTGTTAAATTATAGGAGTCCGGCAGGTAGCTTTCGTAGGGTGTCACTGACAGAGGTGCTAGCCAACCGGATACCAAAAGACTTAATGCGCGATCGCATTGTTCTAATTGGAGCAACGGCAACAAGTCTGAACGATTTCTTCTACACGCCCTATAGTGGCAATGAAATTGCCACACAGGAGCGTACACCAGGAGTAGAAGTTCAAGCAAATATTATCAGCCATCTACTCAGTTCAGCACTAGACGGAAGACCAGGGATTAAAACGTGGTCGGAGCCAATAGAAGGGCTGTGGATTTTTCTATGGTCTTTTACGGGTGCAACGTTATGTTGGGTGTTGCGAGATGCCGAAGGTGTTGCCAAGTTATTGCCGCGTTGGACAGTAATCAGCCTTGTCCTAGCTCTTTCAGGTTTAGTGGGTAGCAGCTACTTAGCCTTCCTGATAGGAGGGTGGTGGATACCTGTGATTCCCTCAGCCCTAGCGTTATTGGGTGCCGCTACAGCTACCACTGGTTACATTGCTAATGTTGAGCGTGAAGAACGGCAAACAGTCATGAATTTGTTTAGCCGTCATGTCACCCAGCAAATTGCGGAAACAATTTGGCGCGATCGCCATCAGTTACTTAAAGAAGGGCGTCTACGAGGTCGAAAAATGACTGCCACAGTTTTATTTTCAGACCTAAAAGGTTTTAGTACTGTTGCCGAACATATGGAACCAGAAACCGTGATGGTTTGGCTAAATGAGTACATGGATGCTATGGCTGGATTAGTGCTTCAGCATGGGGGTGTTGTGGATAAATTTATTGGAGATGCAGTCATGGCTGTGTTTGGTGTACCAATTGAACGCAATACTTCTGAAGAAATTGCTCAAGATGCGATCGCCGCAGTCCACTGTGCTATAGCCATGGCACAGAAGCTAGAGACACTCAATCAACAGTGGCACATTCAGGGATATCCACAAACAGCAATGCGCGTGGGAATTGCTACAGGCAATGTTGTAACAGGCAGTTTGGGCAGTTCCCAACGATTTGACTACACTACTTTAGGAGATAGCGTTAACGTGGCAGCTCGGTTGGAAAGTTACGACAAATCTTTAGATGGCGGAATTTGTCGAATTTTAATTAATGAAGAAACTTACCAGCGTCTCCAAAATAGCTTTCCCACGAAAGCGATCGGTCAGACAAGGCTCAAAGGTCGCGACCAGCTAACAGTCGTTTATCAAATTTTGTATTAGCTTTGAACCCTGTACAGCGGCTGAAGCAGGGATTAGCTTCTGTACAAAAAAGTCAGAATTTATCCAAAATTTAGTCAATCCCAATTTCCAATAGCTGGAGTAGGTGCATCGAAATCGTCCCACTTCTGTAGATCCTTTTGAAAAACAGAACCTACTTCTATGAAAACTACTCGCCAGCAACTAACAACAATGATTGCCGGGATGACCTCAATTTTGTCCCTGCAACTGCTCGGAGTTTTATTCACACCCCAACCTGACTCTTTTGAGTCATTGAAGACTACCCAAGCTATCCCATTTAACTGGTTTAGTTTACCTGCCAACGCCGAGCCAAATACTCCAAGACTTACGCAAGTTTATCAGAAGAGTATCGCCCGTCAAAGCACTCGCTCCCGAAAACAATATTTTCCCCCACTCAACCCTAATCCACGACGCACTCAAGGGTCTGGTGCCCGTGGTTGTGAAAAATCTTTACCAGGAGATTTGGTCACTCTCTTAATTCCTTCCAAGGATTATGCAGGACAAACTTTATCCGGTCATCCCACCTTTTCCTGGTACTTGTCACAACCTATTTCAGTACCCCTGCAGTTTACCCTAGTAGAACTTGGAGTACCTCAACCCCTGTTTGAAAAACAGATTGACTCTCCCCAAGTTGGGATGATGCAGATCGAACTCCCCAAAGACAAACCCGAACTCTTGACCGGACGGGTCTACAAATGGTCTATTTCCCTAGTCTGCAATTCAAAGCGCCCTTCTGCCAATCCTTTATTTATTAGCTGGATTGAGCGCATATCCCCAACACCCGAATTAGAGCAACAATTGGCAGCAGTAACCTCCAACAATAATCCTGCGGATAGAACACTGCGCAATCGCGCCTGGGTCTATGCTCAGTGGGGACTTTGGTATGATGCCATCCATGCCCTATCTGAGGCAAAGACTGCTAATCCTAACGAGATGTCCATCAACGATGAGTTTTTCTCTCTTTTAGAGCAAGTTGGCTTAACTCATGTAGCGGAACAAGAGCAGCAGAGTTTTGCCAAATTTTGACAAAGATGGGGAGCTAGGGAGCTAGGGAGCTGGGGAGCTAGGGAGCTGG
>NZ_JADEWY010000160.1 GCF_015207375.1 Coleofasciculus sp. LEGE 07092
AGCTGGGGAGCTGGGGAGCTGAGGAAATATTGAGCTATTTCTACTAGTAGTCCCTAATTCTACTAGTAGTCCCTAGGAACCTATCGGAAAAGTTCTTAGATCTAAAACTAGATATACACCCAGATCTGCGGTAATCTGCAATTAAGTAGGGTTATACCACTCAGAACGCTCGTTTTGGATAAGTTCTAGGTTTAGTTTGCCCAAAACTGTTGCTATGTCTATCAGTCAGCAGCAAGTTAAGAGAAAGGAGCGATCGTGACAAAAGTAATTATCATTACAGGCGTCAGTCGAGGTTTGGGTCGAGCCATGACAGAGGGATTCATTGCGTCAGGACATACTGTCCTCGGTTGCGCTCGTTCTGAGATAGCCGTTCAGCAACTCAACCAAACCTTTGGCGCACCCCATAATTTCACAGCGTTGGATGTTGCCGACGAAGCGCAGGTAATGGCTTGGGCAAAACTCCTGCTTTCTGAATACAGTCCCCCCGATTTGCTCATTAACAATGCCGCCATTATCAACACCTTAGCTCCCCTCTGGGAAATTCCCAGCCCGGACTTTTCTCGCCTCATCGATATCAATATCAAAGGAGTAACGAATGTCCTTCGCCACTTTGTCCCGGCAATGATCAACAGAGGCAGCGGCATCATTGTCAACCTGAGTTCCGGTTGGGGGCGTTCAACTTCTCCTCAAGTCTCCTCCTACTGTACATCCAAGTGGGCAATTGAGGGGATGACGCGATCGCTCGCCCAAGAACTCCCCAAAGGAATGGCTGCTATTCCCCTCAGTCCTGGTATCATTCACACGGATATGCTGGAAGTTTGCTATGGGGAGGCGGCTGCTTCTTATACATCAATTGAAGAGTGGGTGAAAAAAGCCGTTCCCTTTTTACTACAGTTGTCTGCCGCCGATAACGGTCAGCCATTAACAGTTCCGGCATGATAGAATCAAGTCTTGTTTATCTGAAGTAGCAGGCTTCCTTTGGGCGGCAAAAATTACTAAGGGGAAGTAAAGCGTATCTTCACAGAGTTTTTACGGAATAACTCCTTGTATATGCGCTAAAATTGAAAAAATTCAGCTCAAAGGGCTGAATAATTGTAAAATAATTAGTTAAACTGGCTCAGTTAGGGTAGTGTATTCCTGAAGGTCAGTAAACTATTAAGAACCAGGGAGGATCGGTCAGTAGTGGGCAACGTTTACAAATGCCACTCCTATAAAGCCAATTTTGATCAAGCGGAACTGTACCAGACTCAGTGGGATGAGTACTTAATCATTCCTATCTGTGAAAAAGAAACGGGACGCTGGACAATAACCTGGCTGGAATCAGAAAGCTTACTTGAACCGACGATTACAGACCCGTTTGGAGGTTTTGATTTTCTGAGCGCTCAAGAAGCGATCGCAGCCGCGAAAACCCTCATTGACCATTGTTCGGAAGTTGCCGCCAGGAATGCCATGGAAGATAGATTGCTGGAAATGTTAGAGCGATAAGAGCTAAACGCAGCGTGGCAGAAATAACTATCCAGTTGAAAACGGTTAAAAAGCTTACTGTACAAGTTTTCTTACCTCCTGCCTTCTGGCACTAAGCGTCTATCCTTAGGTAACGACAAAATTACCTTACAATGTGCAGTAGGTTAGCAAGAATTTGGTGATGGAAAAGCGACGCTTAGGCAACTCTGATATTCAAATCACTCCGATTATCATGGGTACTTGGCAAGCGGGTAAGCGGATGTGGGTGGGGATTGAAGACGCTGAAACGGTTAAAGCCATCCGAGCGGCGTTTGATGCCGATATTACAACAATTGATACAGCCGAGGTATACGGTGAAGGTCACTCCGAGCAAATTATTGCACAAGCCTTGTCGGATGTCCGCGACCAAGTGGTCTATGCCTCGAAGGTATGGGTCAGTCATCTCAGGTATGCTCAAGTCCTGGAGGCGTGCGATCGCTCGTTAAAAAACCTTAACACGGACTATATCGACCTCTACCAGATTCACTGGTTCCCCGGTGCCTTTAATACTCAGGTTGTCCCCCTTGAGGAGACGATGAACGCCTTAAATAAGTTAAAGGAGCAAGGTAAGATTCGGGCAATTGGCGTTTCCAATTTTTCTCGGACTCAGTTGGAAGAAGTCTGCCAGTATGGACAGATTGATAGCTTGCAACCGCCCTATTCCTTGTTCTGGCGTCAGGTCGAGACTGATGCTCAACCCTACTGTGTTGAGAATAGTATTTCAATTCTCGCCTACTCCTCCTTAGCACAAGGATTACTCACTGGCAAATTCGGACGTGATCATCAATTTGAGGAAGGGGATCATCGGGCAAAGAATCGGCTATTCAAAAAAGAGAACTATGAACGGGTGCAGCAAGCCCTTGACAGGTTGCGCCCCATTGCCCAGCGTCATAACTGTAGCCTTGCCCAACTCTCCCTTGCTTGGTTGATTGCCCAGCCACAAACTAGCGCTATTGCTGGCGCACGTCATGAAGAACAAGCCTCTAGCAACGCCAAAGCGACGCAGGTAAATTTGTCTGCTGAAGAGTTACAAGAAATTGACGGGATTGGGCGGCTCGTTACAGAGCATTTGGACGATAATCCTGTGATGTGGGATTGGGATTCCTGAGCAGAATTATGCTAATTTATTGATTGGGCTTTCTATTCGGTCGTAGGGGTGATTTCTGTAAATAGGCAGAAATTTTACCGATTCTTTATCTTTCCAACTCGTTAAGGGTGGAATTTCTTCAGGTCAACTTACGCAGAAAATTTACCGTTTGCCGCTTTTTCGTGAAGATGTCTCTAGCATCTTTGCCACCTAGAGTAATGTTAAAGGAATTCAGCTCCCGACAGATGGGGAATATACTCGGATGCGGGAGCTTTAGTTTGAGTAATTTGAGGAACTGGAGGTGGGTGTCATTAGCTTTGGCAGCCCTTAAAGTCCTTGAGAGTTTTTGGGGGGTCAGTCGTCAGCTCAACGTTCACAAGGCAAGACCCCCTAGTGGATGGAGTTTGTCTTTTGGTTGCGGGAGAACGAACCCTTTCTCTCACAACTAGCGCTCGGCTAGAGCTTGACGCTCAAGCATTCACCCGATCAAGTTAAAGGGGCTTCTTGCTATAGCCCATTCACTTGGATTAACGATAGCGTTAATCACTACCCAACCATCGATAACGATTTTTGATAAGTAAGTAGGATGACTCAAGTAGTTATTGGTCAAAACGAAGGAATTGATTCAGCTTTACGTCGGTTTAAGCGTCAAGTATCCAAAGCAGGAATTCTGGCAGAGGTGAGGCGGCATCGTCACTTTGAGACTCCCCAGGAAAAACGTAAGCGAAAGGAAGTTGCACGGCGTAAAAAGCGTTGGAACTAGGTTATTGTTTGGTTAAATGTTTGACACTTATCGAGAGGTGTTAGGTGTTAGGTGTTAGGTGTTAGGTGTTAGGTGTTAGGTGTTAGGTGTTAGGTGTTAGGTGTTAGGTGTTAGGTGTTAGGTGTTAGGTGTTAGGTGTTAGGGAAAATTTCTTCATCACCTACGACCTATAACCAATCCACCTATCACCTGGCTCTTTCAAAGCCAATTTCCTAAAGCGATTTGTGATCATGTTTAAGATCAATCATGATATCCCGTTTAGGCAATGTCTCAGAAGGCTGCCAGAAAGGAAGGTACTGTTCTAACTCGGTAGGTAGGACTTTTGTGCGATCGCACTTTTAACTACAGCGCTTTTCAGGTGAGTGAGGTACTCAAGATCCCCGACTTCTTGGAGAAGTCGGGGATCTTGCTTGGATATACTTCATCAACCTGAAATATGCTGTAAGTATAGAGATATGGAGCCACAGCGTTAATCAGCTACGTTTCTACTGGTAAATCGCTTCTGCCTGAGGGCATACTTAAAACAGTTGCTCAGTAAGTTTTATGCCTGGTTTAAACCCTCTACCCTTCAAATTCCTGCGTAAGAAAAGTCAGAGCAGTTTGGGAATCGATCCCTCGGTCATCAGCACACAGCCAGTGATATTGAAGCCATCAGTACCCCCCTCAAAATCACTCGCTGCTCTAGCCAAAGAAGCTGAGATACAGTACTACGCTAACTACGGAAAACCCAGGCGACGTGGATTTGGGAAAATCATTTGGACTCTTCTACTCATCGGCGTTCCCAGTGGGATTTTGGTAGCAACCGTTTGGGCTGCTAATTTACCTTACCCAGTAATTCGCCGTCCTGTGGCGCGGACTGCCCCGATTTTACTGTTGCCTAGCTATATCACCATAGACTCCAACTACCGACAAGCTATCACTGCGGTTGAACAGGCTGAACGACTCATCAACCAAGCGACAAGTCCTGCTGACTTAGAGTTAGGAGAACAAAAAGTTAAAGAAGCCCAGCAGCATCTCGACAAGCTGCCAATTGGGTTTATAAACGATTTGCCAGAATACAAATATTGGTGGTATGACTCCCGCTTTAGCATCTACGGCTTCAATGCCGCCCGTAAAAAGGTTGGGGAATTAGAAGCCAAGGCGTTTCAAGAAAAGAATGCTCAGACGTTGCTCACCGATAGCGAACAGGAACTTCTCAAAGCTAAACAGCAATATCAGCAAGCATCAACACCAACGGATAAACAGCTAGCAATCTCAGCTTGGCGTTCGGCTATCGATAAATTAGAGCAAATTCCAGGTCAGACGTTAGCCGGTAAAGCAGCACAAGCCCAACTCGATAATCACAAGCGAGATTTTAAAGAAGTTGTTGGTCTTGCGGCTGGTAATGAGCGTGTCACCACGTTAATTCTGGCTGCACAGCAGTATTCCTGGCAAGCCGCTTTAGCCGCACAAAATCCACCTCATAGCGTTGAAAAGTGGCAACAGGTAGAAAACTTATGGCGAGAGGCAATTAACGAACTTAAGCGGATTTCTTCTGATGATTTGGCAGGCTATGCAAAGGCACAGGAACTACTAGCACAGTACAAGGCTAACTTGGGACAAATAGAAATCCGACGCCAAGAGGAAGCAGATGCTGTCAACGCCTTGGAAAAAGCACAAAACCAAATTCAAGCCTTACTCCGTTATGCTCCCACCAGTGCTAACGATATAAACCGCAACCGCACAATCAGCGACTTACAGGGCATTATAGATGAACTGAAAAAGATACAAGATGGTACAACTCCTTACTTGGAAGCCCAACAGCTTCTGCTCTCCGCACAGAACAAACTCAATCAGCTTCAGCAATAAAGTGCATTAAAGTATTAGCGATAGTCGCAGGCTGACCTCAAATTCAGGTTTTTTGTCCCCCTTTCTGACTCAGTTCCTATGCAAGCTGGTTGGGAGACATCTGTTTTTTGTACGATAGGTTGTAGAGAACAGGTTAAACAACCTGCTCATACCCAGAGCAATTTCCCGCAGGACAGTTATGTTGCTAACTCACCATGCCAAGCAAGTACTTGATGCCATTGTTCAAAACGATCCGCTTACAGCTTATTGGTTATCAAGAGATATGTAAATCATAAAAATACCCAAAAGTCAAGTATTGGATACGCGAGTTAAGCAAAATTTACTAAATTGAATGATCGTCAAGACTTCGGTGCTGGCTAGCTTACTAAAAGTGATGCCCCAACTGCGGCAACAAGTGTATTTCAAGTCGTCTTTGACCGCACTCTCCCATGCAATGGAAGATCAGGTTTTAGCTGGCTCAGAGCAGCCCTTAATCATTGCCTGCTTTCAGCGAGAGCGGTTCTACCGTCAAGAAGCCCATCGATATCGACGAATTGCCCAACGGACGCATCAACTCTATGTGTTGGCAGCCCCAGAAACCGAGTTTAAGAATAGTTCGGACAGTCACGAAAGCATTGCTTTCGATCCAGCCGATGCTCTGAGTAAAGAATGGCATTTAGTCGTGATTGGGCAACAGTATGCAAATTGCCTACTTTGCCGGGAAAAAGCGACACCCATTTCCAATAGGCTTAATTCTGAGATGGACACGTCCCGTCGTTTTGAAGGCATCTGGACCTTTGACCGCAACGTTAGCATCAAAGCGGCTGAGTTACTCTTAAATCGCATTGAGGTGTACCGTCCTGAATTGGCAGATAAGCTCCAACAGGCAAAAACTGACTATTTAGGAGAGTTAGCCACCGAAGGTTCTGGATTTCCGGCGGACTCTCCCAATCCTGACCCTTTTGTGCAGCGCTTGGTGACTTACTTGCAAGCCGGTCAGTACAAGCTGCTCAAAGCCTACCGCTCGATTTCCTTGCAAGAACACAGAGAGCGTCTAGTTAATTCAATTACCACAACCATTCGGCGATCGCTCGACCCCCATGAAGTCATGGAAATTGCCGTCCAGGAATTGGGACGCGCTATGGGTTCCTGCCGCTGCTTGATTTACCGCTGCAATGCAACCGATTCTGCTGCCATCATCACCCACGAGTATTTAGAAACTAGAGATAGAGACGGGATTAACCTTTGCTCAACTGTCGGACAGCAATGGCCCCTGCAAGACAACTTCCTATTTCAATCAATTGTCGAGCATCAAGAATCACTGTTAGTAGAAGACACTCAACAAGACCCCCGAATTAACCACACTAGAGCCAAAAGCGCCAATTCTCCCTCTTCAACCTTAAAAAATCTAGTGCAAACCTTTTCAATGCGCTCTTGGCTGATGGTGCCAGTATTGTATCAGGGGCAGTTGTTGGGAATGGTAGAGTTGCACCATTGCGGGGAAATACCCTATCGGTGGAAAGATGAAGAACTGGCTTTAGTCGAAGCGATCGCTACTCAAGTTGGTGTTGCCCTAATTCAAGCTCAAGCTTACGCCAACCTGCAAGATTTGAACCAGCAGCTAGAAGCCTTAGACCGCACCCGCAGCAACTTAGTCGCCATCACCGGTCACGAACTGCGTACCCCCCTCTCTACCGTTCAAGTTTGCCTGGAAAGCCTAGCTACCGAACCCGATATGTCGCCGGAGTTGCGCCAAGTGATGCTCAACACCGCCCTTTCCGACACCGAACGGATGCGGAAACTAGTGCAAGATTTCCTTACCCTTTCCCGCTTAGAAAGTGGTCGCGTGGAATGGAACTTGGAAGCCCTTTCCCTGCAAGAGTGCATTGACCTATCCCTCAGCCAAATCCGCTCTCGTTGGTCTGAGGGAGAGCGACCGCAAATTATTACCCAAGTTCCTGATAACCTTCCTTTAGTCCGAGCTGATGGGGAGTGGCTGGTCGAGACTCTCGCCAAACTGCTCGACAATGCCTGCAAATTTACCTCTCCTCAAGGAAAAGTCACCATTGATATTCAGTACAGCGGTAATTCTATGCTAAAAATTACCGTCGCCGATACGGGTCGCGGCATTGAACCCAACCGTTTAGAAGACGTATTTGATCGCTTCTATCAAGAAGAAGGTGCTCTGCGGCGCACCACGGGTGGTACAGGATTGGGCTTAGCAATTTGTCGCCAAATTGTCAAGGGGTGGGGCGGGAGAATTTGGGCAGATTCTGCGGGTAAAGACCAGGGTTCTCAGTTTCACTTCACCGTACCGATTATTGCTCCCACTTCAGAGTCAAAACCATCTAAAGGTAAAGGGAAGCGAGGGAATAAGCGATCGGAGGTTAGAGGATAAGTAACTGAAGGGGAAAGGAGACAAGATGCTACTGCTATAGTTCTGTCCTATCAAGGGTGATTTAAACCCTGTTTAATTAACTACGCTAGAATTTAATTACAATCCTCAGTCTATTTACTTGTCCAAAAGTATAGATTTATCAGAAAACAATAAACAGCACTTATTTGCCAAAATTTCATCTATCTAGAGAAGGATTTTTAAAGACGAATAGACGCATCGGGTATTCTAATAAGTTCTATCATGGGATAGAAGCTTAACCCTCAATTCAATTGCTAGTCTTAGTTTAGCAACTTAAATAGTGCAGAGTAATAAAAAATAAGGAGAAAACGTATGGATATCATTGCTTGGTTAGTTTTAGGTCTGATTGCTGGTGCGCTTGCTAAACTGATTTATCCGGGACATCAAGGCGGCGGCATCTTTGCCACCATTGGATTGGGAATCCTCGGCGCTTTACTTGGAGGATTTATCGGGCAGCTCTTGTTTCAAAGTCCGGGAGCCGCAGCAGCATCAGCAGGCGCTTTGAGTATTTCGAGCATTATCTTTGCTGTTCTCGGAGCTATGCTATTGATTTTTCTGTGGGGTTTGTTCACTCGCCGTTCTGCATAATAAGCTGATAATTAAGTTAGTGGTACATCACATCGAGCCAAAGATAGGGAAAAAGGGGGGGGGAAAGTTTCTTTTCCCCTTCTATACTTTACTGATTCGTATCTAGGGCAGGTGATGGAGCGATCGCACTATAATAATTTAACAGTATACTTCCCGCTTCCTCCAAGCTTTTCCCAAAGGAAATAATTCCCTCTTCATGACCTGCCATCACTAAAATTTTTTTCTCTATTAACCTATCTGCGTTAAACAAGCGGAGCATTTCTTTCGCCATTTCCGGCGTTCCATAGCGACAATTTTTGGCAGTTGTCGGTACTTGGTACATCAATTTCTGCCATAGTTCGAGATGGTGGACGTGAATAACAGCATTCACAAGAGGATTTGCTTCATAGATAACCGCATGGGTTAAAGACTCAGAAGACGCTTGAATGGCTCCTTGGCAGGTTAAACAATTTTGGTCTAAATCAAAATCAATAACTCTTGTACAATGCTGCTCATTTAAAGAGAAAAGATGCCCCGTTTGCGTTCCAGAGATAATAAATTGTCCCGGTTGAGCAGCACGAATGCTAATATTACCAAAGCCAATCCCACTCTCATAGATACCAATTAAACCGAGATGGTAAAATTTATTTCTCCAGCAATTGAGTTCTTCAATTTCATTGCTATTAATTGGGTCTGACTTAATCCAGTCGCATTGATACTTAACATACCCTTCATCAATCATAATAGGGTTTTTCTTTGAGATGTGGAACTTGGGTTGATGCTAATAGGGAATAGAAAATAGGGAAATAACAGCAGTAAACTCTTCTCCAATTGACAAAAAAGGGACAAAGGTAGAGGGATTTTCCCTTTTTCCTTCCTCCCTTTTTCTTTGCCCAACTTTAACCTATCATACCAACAGGCTGCTGCGGCTGCTTTTCTTCTTCTGGAGGTAATCCCAGCATCTCCTGGTATAGCCGTATATATTGTTTAGCTGAGATATCCCAGCTAAACTCCATGCCCATCCCTCGTTGCTGTAAAGCTTGCCATTGCTCTTTATAGCGGAAGCCTTCCCAAGCCCGAATCATACAAGTATAGAAGTCTAAGGGTTCGTAGCGGTCAAAGCAGTAACCTGTGCCACTTTGGGTAACGGGTTCATGGTGGGAGACAGTATCCACCAAACCACCAGTGCGCCGTACAATAGGGACGCAACCGTAGCGCAGCGCTAACAGTTGGCTCAAACCACAGGGTTCAAAACGAGAAGGCATCAGAAAGACATCGCTACCCGCATAGATGCGCCGGGAAAGGGCATCATTATAAAGGAGTTGGGTTGACATTCGACCGCGATAGCGGGATGCTAACTGCCACATTTGGGTTTCATAGTGGCGATCGCCTGCACCCAACAGCACAAATTGACAATCAGTATAAGCCATGAAACGATCTAAGACCTGAAGTAATAGGTCAATCCCTTTTTGCTCAACTAATCGCGTCACCATTCCCATGAGAATAGCACTAGAGTTTACCTCTAAACCCACTTCTTCTTGCAATGCAATTTTGTTTTGGCGGCGTAACTCAAGGGTATCGCCAGTGAAATTCTCAGGGATGTACTTATCTGTTTCTGGATTGTAACTTTCAGTATCAATGCCGTTGAGAATGCCAACCGTTTTACTACTAATGAACGATAACAAACCTTCTAAGGTTTCACCGTATTCAGCGGTGCGGATTTGCTCGGCGTAAGTCGGCGAAACCACGCTCACTCGGTCAGCAAATTGAACGGCAGCCGCCATGGTATTATGACCTTGCATATACCAGGGACACCAAGTTATCTGATCTAAGCGCCAGCGCCAAGGACCTTGGTATGCCAGATTGTGAATCGTAAACACCGTGCTGATATCCGGCGATTGATGCATCCAGACTGGAATCATACCAGTATGCCAGTCGTGGCAGTGAATAATTTGCGGCTTCCAATAGTTCCAAGCAAACTCAGCCGCACCATTGGAAAACAGGGTGAACCGCCAGTCTTCATCATCGCCAGAGTAAATGTTACGACCCGAGAAGGCAAGATGTCCGAATAGGTACAACGGCACATCGCTTCCCGGTAAAACTGTCTCGTAGACAGCAAACGACTCGAACATGGCATAGCCATGCCAGATTGGTTCTTTCGGAATCTTTACCTTGTCGGGCAAAAAGCCGTAGTAGGGCATGAAAATCCGTACATCATGCCCCATCTTTCTTAAAACTTTCGGTAACGCTCCCACAACATCTCCCATACCGCCGACTTTGGCAATGGGAGCCACTTCTGCCGCAACAAATAAAATTTGCATAACCTGGTTTACAATCCTCATTTTTAGGCAACCAAGGTTTGCATTTTATACCAAGCTGCGACTCTTCAGTGCAATAAAGTAAAGGGAATAATCTGACTTAACTTTTGGATAGGGTTTCTTTTCCTGTTCCCCTTAACCGCGCTGAATTTGGGCAAAAATTTCATCCAAAATTTCTTGTGCTCCTTGTTGGCGCAACCGTTGGGCAAGTTCGATGCCAAGCTGTTCTGCATGGCTGGCATCACCTGCAACTGTATCTTTGATTAGTCGTTGCCCATCTAAGCTAGCAACCAAACCGGTAAGGGTGAGGGTATCGCCTTCTAAATGCGTATTAACCCCAATCGGCACCTGACAACCGCCTTCGAGTTCCCGTAAAAATGACCGTTCAGCGTAACAGCGTTGAGCTGTTGGGGTATGGGCGATTGCTTTGAGCAAGTCTAATATTTCGGTATCCCCAGCGCGGCATTCTATACCCAAGGCACCTTGTCCTACGGCATGGAGTGACACTTCTGAGGGTATGATTTGGTGAATGCGATCGCTCATTTCCAGCCTCTGCAATCCCGCTGCTGCCAAAATTAGGGCATCGTATTCCCCTGCATCCAGTTTTGCCAGACGGGTATTCAGATTGCCGCGAATATCTTTAAAGGAGAGGTGGGAAAAATGGTGGCGCAGTTGGGCGAGGCGTCGTAGGGAAGATGTGCCGATAACGGCTCCTTCGGGTAGGGCATCCAGTTGCTTATCCCGATGCTTTTCGTGTACTACCAGGGCATCAGCAGGGTTTTCCCGTTCCGTGACGCAGCCTAGAACCAACCCTTCTGGCAAATTGGTGGGTAAATCCTTCAGAGAATGAACGGCAAAATCAATCTCATTCTGGATCATCCCTAGTTCTAGTTCCTTGGTAAATAGCCCCTTATCCCCAATCTTGGATAATGCCACATCCAAGATTTTGTCACCGTGGGTACTCATCGTTTGAACTTCAAACTGGCGATTGGGAAAGTGCTTTTGCAGTCGTTCTTGAACCCAATAGGTTTGAACCAGAGCGAGTTGGCTTTTGCGGGAACCGATGCGAATGGTACGGGCAGGACTGGTAACGGTAGAGGACATAAAGCGATCGCGTCAAATGCGTATAGAGAGTCACCTAATCTAGACTACCGCAGCCGGGGACTTCTATTTCTATAGAGACGAACAACAGTCACAGCAGTTTTAAAAATTCGTTCGAGTAGAGACATTGTATACAACGTCTCTACTGTCGGACTAACCTTGAAGTAACTGTTCAACCCGTTGTTGGAGAGTCGGGTTTTGCTGAATAGCTACCAAAATCTCCTCGAATCGCTCAACATTTAAACCCTCAGCTTCAACGGCTTGCTGCATCTTTGACTGCATCATTTGCTGAATCTCAATCAAGCGATTACGGGCTTGCTCAAAGTTTTGCTGCTCCTCATCCGTTACCTCTGAGGTGGGTTGAGTTTCAGTATTGCTTTGTCCTCGGAGAATTTCTAGATACCGTTCAGGACTCAGCCCTGAACGCTGGACAGCTTCAAGCATTTCCACTTCCCCTGTCTCTTGGATAGATTGGAGCTGCTTAATCACGCTAGCAAACTGCTCTAGTTCTTGATCGCTAATTTGTTTCGATGCTGGTGCTTGCTGCTCCTGAGGAGGCATAGTTGGCGCTTGAGTTTGAGCTTGAGCTGGCAAGCTACTGGTAACGAACCAGAGAGCGAGGGCAACTCCTCCTGCTAAGAGTGACTTGAGCATGGTGTTTTTCTCCTTGAATGACTATCCGCTTCAGAAGAAGATCTGGCTTCCTCTAAGCAGCCTTGGGCATCTAGTATTCTTAGTAGTCCTTACCTGACTCTAATCCCAAAAAGTGAAAAAGCCGATAAGGGACTGTTTCTAGTTTAATGAATCTCGTCTGTCCCAAAGCCCATGTTCTGGCAAACGTCCTGCAACTTCAAGCTTGCAGATTGGGACTACACTAGTAAACAAATCTTTATAAACCCCCAATTCAAGGAGTAAAGTGAATGCCAGCTCGTTTTTGCACCACGACAACCCGGAAATTAATCACGTTCTTGGGTCTTGCCAGTTTCGGTATGGCAATCACTCTTCCTGCTACAGCTCAGATGGTAGCTAGTTCCGGTGAGATTAATCAACCTGCTGATAATAACAGCCAACCCCAGCAGCTATTAAAAGCCACACCGGGCATCTCCCTAGTGGCTCAAAGCGGCGTGAGAACTATTGCTGACGAACTAGAAACGGCGAATGATGCTTTCTCTACCCTCAGCGCTGCTATCAGCGCCGCCGGACTCACGTCAGCTCTAGCTGGACGGGGACCATTTACCATTTTTGCCCCCATTGATGAAGCCTTTGCCGCTTTACCCTCCGGCACTGTACAAACTCTCTTAAGACCTGAGAACAAAGCCCGATTAACCCGAATTTTGACTTACCACGTAGTACCTGGAAAGATCAACACCTTTGGTTTAACGCCCGGTTCTACCTTGCGTTTAAGAACGCTAGCAGGTCAACCTCTAACGGTGCGAGTCACGGATGCCAGCGAAGTGTTCGTTAATAATGTGCCAGTGATTATGGCAGATATCCCAGCTACAAACGGTATGATTCACGGCATTAGTGCTGTTCTCATGCCGTAGGTACTGTGTTGGTT
>NZ_JADEWY010000161.1 GCF_015207375.1 Coleofasciculus sp. LEGE 07092
GGGAGGAAGAAGTCTCACACATTTCTCTTGTCCCCTTGTCTCCTTGTCCCCTTGTCTCCTTGTCCCCTTGTCCCCTTGTCCCCTTGTCTCTCAACTATCCTTCCTGCGGCATTAGAGTCCCTTGGTTCATCAACGGCTTACCGAAGGTGGGATGATCGTAAAGGTGTAACGTCTGATTGCTGGAGTTAATTGCGAGGGTTTGAGTGGGAGATTGGAAAAAGCTAAGTTTTGACCTCAGACTGGGAGTTAGTTTGGCGGGATCGATAGACTGGGCGATCGCTGTTAGTAGCTGCCGAATTCGCTTAGGCTCTCTAATACCCCAAGCCTTCAGATCATCTCCTTTGAGCCTGTTGACCAGAGCCAGTATATTAGCCTGAGTTGCGGCTGCATCTTTAAAGGGAAAAATGCCGATGTAAGCCAGAATGAATAATTCCGAGTTGCTGCCTGTAAAGGTGAGAGCCGTTTGCCGGACGCCGACTTCAATGCTGGGTGCTTTGCTGAGGGCAGGATAGGTTTGAGCAATTTGATGATAGGTCGATATCAACGCTAAATTAGCATTAAGGTCTAAAGGAGCATCAATAAAAATCTGCACGGTTGGTAAAGCTTCGTTAAAAAACGGTTGCGAATCTTCTTCGAGACGGAGGTGGACGATTTCGCTCCTGTCGCCTTCCGGACTCAGATCAACCCATTCGCAAATCATACCTTGAGTTTTTAAACCGACGCGGGACACCGCATGGAGTTTAGCTCCAGTCAGAGTAGCACCGGTCAAATCTGCCCCGATCCAGTCGGCATGGATCAGTCGCGCTTGGGTGAGGTCGGCGTAGACTAAACTGGCATTAAGTAAATTTGCATTACTTAAGTCAGCTCCCGTTAAGTTGGCTCCGCTTAGTTTCGCGTCACTAAGATTTGCCCAGCTCAAATTAGCTCCACTTAGGTCACTCCAGCGTAGATTAGCTCCACTTAGATCAGCTCCTTTGAGATTGGCACGGTTCAAATTGCATTGTTTGAGTTCAGTTTGCCTGAGATTGCTGCCACTGAAGTCAGTACGACTCAAATCAGCAGCGTTCAAATTAGCTCCTTCTAAAATGGCTTCTGTTAGAAATGCTCCCCGCAAGTTGGCTTCACTGAGGTTGGCGGAGCGGAGATTGGCTCCTCTGAGAGCGGCTTCTCGCAAGTCGGCACCACTGAAGTTTGCTTCCACCAGGGTAGCTCCACTCAATTTGGCGCGAATCAGTTCGGCGCGAATCAGTGCTGCCCTAGTCATTTCCGCTTCCCCCAAATCAGCTCGAATCAAGTTGGCAACGTTGAGGTTGGCTTGAGTAAGGTTGGCTCTCGATAAATTAGCGCCACTCAGTCGAGCAACATTGAGTCGAGCACGGCTCAAGTTCGCGCCGCTCAGACAGGCACCACTGAGATTGGCTACACTCAAGTTGGCATCACTGAGATTAGCACCGCTGAGATTCACGCCACTCAGGTTGGTTTCAGCGAGATTAGCACCAGAAAAATCTTTTATTCCTGCTGCATATCTGGTGAGAATTTCTGTAACATCCATTAAGGCTATCCCCAACTGACTCTAAGTGGATAAGTTTTAGACTAAGCGCTACCCACCAGTATTTCAGCTTCTTCAGAATCATCAAAGTCTACATTAGGAGGCAATGGGTAGCAACTCTCTAGGGCATTGACTGCCCAGAAGGATTCAGTATCCTCCAAAATTAACAAAATGGGGAGAATTTACCTTGGATAGTATTGAACAATGAATATCGGAATTGTCGGACTGGGACTCATTGGCGGATCGTTAGGATTGGACTTAAGAGGGTTGGGGCATCAAGTCTTGGGCGTCTCTCGTCAAGATTACACCTGCCAACAGGCAATTAAGCGGGGTGTAGTGGATGATGCGAGTGTTAATCTCACGCTTTTGGCAGCAGCCGATATCATTTTTATTTGTACGCCAATTGCAGCGATCGCGTCTACCGTACAGCAGTTAATTCCCCATCTTGCCCCAGATGCGATCATCACTGATGTCGGTTCGGTGAAAACGCCAGTTGTAGAGGCGGTTGCTCCCCTGTGGGATAACTTTGTCGGCGGACATCCCGTAGCTGGTACAGAGCGTAATGGCATTAACGCAGCGGTATCGGGATTGTTTAAAAATAATCCCTACGTCTTGACTCCCATTGATAGTACGCCTCTGGCAGCCGTGAAAGTTGTGGAGGAGCTCGTACATTCCCTTGCGGCTACTGTTTATTTTTGCCGTCCTACAGACCATGATCGAGCAGTAGCTTGGATTTCTCACCTACCCGTCCTTGTCAGTGCTAGTTTAATTGATGCTTGCATGGGTGAAACTGATCCGGTGGTATTAGAGTTAGTTCAGCAGTTAGCCAGCTCAGGTTTTCGGGATACAAGTCGGGTAGGAGGCGGCAACCCAGAGTTAGGGGTGATGATGGCACAGTACAATCGAGAGTTTTTGGTGCGATCGCTTCAATCCTGCCGTGATAGTCTCGATCAACTGATCGAATTAGTTGAACAAGAAGATTGGCAAGGGTTGGCACAAAGATTTCAAGATACTCAATCCCAGCGATCGCAGTTTTTTCCAAAGTAGGGATACGATAACAATACCAGTCCTTTAAACCACTGCCTCTGAGCAGAATTTAATATCCGTAGCTGTATATTCCGGCACCCAGCCTTCTGTCGTGGTGAAATAACGCACAGCTTTCACCCGCCGTGTGGGAGTGAGATGAAACCAATGTTCAGTATTCGCTGGCACGTTAATGTATTCCTCGGGTTGCACCGTCAACTCTACCTGAGAACCATCCGGACGTACAAATCCAAACACTCCCTCACCCGCAACGATGTAACGTACCTCGTTATCCGTATGATAGTGACAACGATTAAATTTGGACAGCATCGCCTCAAGATTTGGTACTTCTGGATGCAGCACGATTAAGTCGCGAGACTGATAGCCTGCCGTTTCCTTAAGCTGTTCAAAATAATCATCAAGAGCTTGGAGCACTTCCTCTTTTTCCTGATCACTTAAGGCATCCTTAGCAAGGAGGTTGTGAATTTCTGGATTGTCTCCTACAGACCAGTGATTGAGCTCAATGTTCAGCGGAGCCAGTTCTCGTATAATATCGTCTAACTGGGTGTAGGTCGTATCGTCTTCAAGTCGCAAAATTGCCATAGTAATACACCTTCAAATCGCCTACTTTACAAGCTTGCTGCTAATAACGCGGCACCGACTCTTGTGGCAGTAGCCGTTTGCATGATAACGAATTAGTTAAACTCTTGAACGGCTCGCCATTATCCTACTGCTTCAAAAACTGATAGCAGAACGGGTCCCAACAGGTAATAATGTCCCAAACATTCCAAACCGGCTGCCGCTCCAAATTGTTCCCGTTGTTGAGGACTGCCTAGACTCACATCTTGCACCTTTGTCGATAAGCCCGAAAATCAGCCCGGAGTTCAAACTCCGGGCTAATAGCTCAAGTCCATTGAAATGGACTGAAAGTCTTGTAGAGTCAGTATTTAGTCCTCGCTATGAGGACTTTATGTATGAGCCAGTGGTTTAAACCACTGGCGGTTGGTGAGGCTGGTGCAAGATGTGAATAGAGCTACTAGTGGACTGGCTACTGTAAAATTACTGAACTTCGCGATCGCATCGGATAAGGATGTAAAGAAACATCGCCATTCTGGGAATCTCTCCTAAGAAGGCGATCGCTCTTTGGTTGGGGACAGGGTGAATTTTGTCAAGTATTTTTTAATTGACCGACGCTGTAGCCCCTACTGGCGGTACAGAGCACTATGAGGCAAAACTCGCAGCACTTCTGTTAGAGTAGTTACTCCCTGAGTCACTTTCTCAATTGCTGCCTTCCGAAATGAGTCAAAATTAATTTCATTGAGGTAGTGGTGCAATTGGGTCATTGTCCCCTCATAAATGAGTTGCCGCACTGTGTCATCAATATTCAGAATCTCCACAATCGCTTCCCGTCCTAAGTAGCCGGAATTAAAGCACTTAGAACAGCCCTTTCCCTGACGCCACCGCCCCTGTCCCCCCTTACCAAGGGGGGGAGCTTCTTCCCTAGACAATCCTAACTTTCTCAAATCCGCTTCAGTGGGGGTATAGGGTTCGGCACAGTGGGGGCAAATTTTACGAACTAAGCGTTGGGCGACAATGCCTAATAGGGCATCACTGACTAAACCGGGGTCGGGTCCAATATCTTTGAGGCGGGGAATGGCACTGACGGCATCGTTAGTATGCAGGGTCGTTAATACTAAATGTCCGGTTAATGCTGCACGAATGGCAGTTTCGGCGGTTTCATTATCCCGGATTTCCCCGACCATGATAATATCGGGGTCTTGGCGTAAAATTGCCCTTAAACCTGCGGCTAACGTCATCCCGGCGGCTTCATGGACTTGGGTTTGGGTAATGCGGGGCAAGACGTATTCTACTGGGTCTTCTACGGTTACCACATTTACATTTTCAGTGGCGACGGCTTGCAGGGAGTTGTAGAGGGTACTGGTTTTACCGGAACCTGTGGGACCTGTGAGAATCACTATCCCTTGAGGTTGCTGCAACCAGGTTTTGTAGATATTCAGCTTGTGGGGGGAGAATCCTAAGTCTTGTAAGCCAGAAAAGGGATTTTGTCGGGGAAGTAAGCGAATGACTATTTTCTCTCCACCGACACAGGGGAGGGTACTTACCCGCATATCAAGTCCTAGTTCAGTTTCATCGCCGGAGGCATAGTTTTCGCCAATTCGTCCATCTTGGGGACGGCGGCTTTCGGCAATATCCATATTGGACATGACTTTGAGGGCGACGACGCAGGGGCGACTGATATCGGGGGGTAGGGTGGTGATATCTCGTAGAATGCCGTCAATGCGATAGCGGACGCGCAAGCCTTCGGGTGTTGGTTCGAGGTGGATATCGCTGGCGCGGTTGCGTAAAGCACCGGAAATAATGGTTGTAATCCGGGTGATTTGGTTATCGGCTTTCTTGAGGTAGAGTTCGGTGGTTTCGGTGATGTCTTCTTGTTCAGTTTCACCAGTCAGGGGGTTAACGATTGAGGTGGAGTTGATGCCGTTACCATTATAGGTTTGGGTGAGATACCAGGCGCGATAACTTTTTTCGGCAATCGGGATAATTTTAATGTCGGTGAGGGTGCGATCGCACAGTTTCTGGATGTCTTCTGGTTTGAGAGGGACGGGACTACCGAGGTAGTAACAGCCGCGCCAAAGTATGAGGGGAATTATGGGAGGTAAATCGCTGCGATTGGAGAGTTGGCGGAAGAAGCGGTGGCTAACTTCTGAGTCGAGGAGGTCGAGGTTAAGGATTCCGCGATCGTCTATGAGGAGTTTTAGGGCTAAATCGCAGGTGATTTCACAACTTTTCAACCGTTGCCAAGGAGAACTGCTTATCAATGTAGGTGTAGGAAACGTTTTCATTGCTGTTGTGTATTTAATTCTTTGGTACACATTTGTCGAAGATCTAAAGTCCTGCCATCTGGAGTAACCATGTAGCAGACTAACCTGTCAATTTCTGAATTGGGTACTTCTGGATAGGAAGTAATTACTCCCCATACACTGATGCGTGATTGATGTTGGACAGGGAAAGGATTAGTCTGTATCTCCAAATCTTCTGCTCCACCGTCGGCACTTACCTCACTTACGATAAGTGTGCTGAATATTAGAAGGGTACTCAATGAAATGGTTAGAGTAGTCAACTGTTTATTAATTGTCTGACGAGGTTTCATCTGTCGCTGCCTTTTCTTTGACATCAAATAAGATTTGTTTTAGACTAGTTCATGTAGTAGTAAGAGAATTACAACAACCAAGGTTATAGACCTTGGCTGCTGTTTTATAGGTCATACAATCACTAATCAACGACGAACTGTGTCACAGAGATACTTGCCTCCCGTGGCGCTAAAGCATGAGGTACGACGTTTAGCAGCTTCCTGAGGAGGAATAGGTGTCAGTGACGCTACGGTGTAATAGTTAACACCTGCAAAGGTATTGCCTAAACCGTCAAGATCATTAAATGTTATTGAGGTTCCCGTAGCTTTCTTGCTGTAATTCCATACTCTTGAAGGATATCCGTAAGCGGCTGGACGCCACATTTGGACGTACACGGTTTTACCTGGAAGGTTGGAAGCCTTAACAGTTAGATCAACGGTTGATCTTGAAATAGTGAGTAGGCTAGAAACTGGTATAGCCTGAGCAGACTGCATAGTTGGAGGAATGATGCCTGAGCTAACTAAAGAGATACCTGTCGCTGCGATCGCAGATGTGAAACGTTTCGTAATTGTAGACATAATTTTTGAGTAACTAGGGTTAATTCTGAGTACTTGCGTGAGGAAATTTGAGTCCAATAAATGCTATTACCGTTGATTAATCTGGAGTGAATGAACTCGTTTAAATTCCTCAAGTGAATCTATCCAAAATCTATCTGGATACCTAATGACTAATCGACCCACAGGTGTAGGGAATTGCGTAAAGAGGGTGTGGGGAGAAGTGTGGGTAAATTCGTGGGTTGGAGAAATAGGGGTAAGTTCGTTAGAATAATTGGTTAAAGGTGCTACAAAATGAAACGGGAATGCCATCTACCTCAGAGCCAAATGAAGCAGAGTTTGCAGAAGCGGCACTGAACTGGAAGTTAGAAAAACTCTATGCCGATCTCGCATCGGTAAAGGGGAAGCGACTTACACCCGTTGAAAAGCAGTACCTCAGAGCGTTGCTGTGCAGTTATAGTCCGAATGAAATTGCCGCTAAACTTCGGGTTAGCAGTGATACAGTCAGAACGTCTCTATCGAAGGGTTTGTACCGATACATCGAAGAACTTTTAATCCGTCAGGCTAGAAACACACTTCGGGTTAAAGATTGGAGTCGGGTTGCTCCCTTACTGGAACAAGCAGGGTATAAAAGTCAGAACTCCTTACCCGAATCTATGCCAGAATCGATTGAATCGAGCCATCTGCGCCGTAATTGTGAGGGATTACCGGATGTTTCGATTTTTTACGGACGCCAAGAAGAATTGGCAACCCTACAAGAGTGGATTCTTCAAGATGGCTGTCGCTTGATTGCTTTATTGGGATTGGGGGGGATTGGCAAAACGGCTCTCGCGGCTAAACTGGTTGGACAGATTCAGGCAGAATTTGAGTATGTGGTGTGGCGATCGCTTCGGAGTGTCCCATCCGTTCAGGAGTTTGTCACGACGTTACTCCAGGCTTTTTCTCATCAGCCAGACTGGGAAGGTTCTGCCACGGTAGACGTTCAGTTATCACGGCTGATGGAAGTCTTGCACAGACATCGCTGCTTGCTCATTCTGGAGGATGTGCAAATGGTGTTGAGTCGTGGGGAACTGGCTGGACAGTATCAAGTAAGTTATGAAGGCTATGGGGAACTGTTAAGACGCATTGGGGAAGAAGCGCATCAGAGTTGTTTGGTGCTGACGAGTTGGGAGATGCCCATGGGAGTTTCACTCCTGGAAGGTCAAACCCGACCGGTTCGCACTTTAAAATTAGAGGGATTAAACGAAGCACCCGCAAAAGCTATCTTGGCAGAGAAGGGTTTATCGGAAGCACAATTGTGGGAGGAACTGATTCGTCCCTATCGGGGAAATCCTTTGGCGTTAAAGATTGTTGCCACGTTCATTCAAGATGTATTTGGCGGTAGTGTCGCTGAATTTTTGAACCAGAATACCTTATTTTTAGGGGATTTTACTTATCTGTTGTATCAGCAGTTTAGTCGGTTATCGGAGTCCGAGCAAAAAATTATCTGCTGGTTGGCAAGTGAGGGTAAACCTGTTTCCCTCTCTCAACTGGGGCAGGGAATTGGGTCGCTAGCACCCCGGTCTGAATTACTGAAAGCCTTACAATCGTTAGGACGGCGATCGCTGATTGAGCAGGTTAAGGTTGGGAGTGAGACGCTGTTTACCCTCCAGCCTGTGGTGATAAAGTATGCTCTAAATCAAGCGTCCTATTACTGAGTAAAATCTAGAACTTTTTCCAGAAATGCTTCAGCCAGGGATGCTACTGCAAAACCGCTATCGAGTCATCCAACCCCTGGGATGTGGGGGTATGGCTCAAACCTTTGAAGTGGACGATGCTGGTACAGCCAAAGTTCTGAAACTTTTACTACTACAAAATTATCCTAAAGCTGTCACCCTATTTCAGCGAGAAGCCAAGGTACTGAGTCAACTCAATCATCCAGGGATTCCCAAAGTAAAACCCGATGGTTACTTTTGCGTTCATCCCCCAGAAAGTGCGAAGCCATTGCACTGTCTGGTGATGGAAAAAATTGGCGGCTGGGATTTAAAAGAGTGGCTAAATCATCGCGGGAATGAACCGCTCACCCAAGCTCAAGCTATTAACTGGTTAAGACAACTGGTAGAGATTTTAGCGCTAATTCATCAGCGACAGTATTTTCACCGAGATATCAAGCCAGCCAACATTATGTTGAAACTGGATGGACAGCTTGTGTTGATTGATTTTGGGGGTGTCCGAGAAGTCACAGAAACCTACTTACAAAAACGTCAAGGTAATTCAATCGATACAACTCGGCTGCATACACCCGGATACGCACCGTTGGAGCAAGTTAATGGTAAAGCGGTTCCCCAATCGGATTTCTTTGCCCTTGGGCGTACCTTTGTGCATTTACTGACTGGAAAACCTCCCCTCAAATTTCCGACTAATCCTGATACCGGTCAGTTGATTTGGCGCAGCGAAGCACCCCAAATTTCTGAGTCGCTGGCAGAGTTAATTGATTCTTTGATGATGCCGTTTCCAGGTCAGCGACCCCAGAACACAGGGGAGATTTTGCAAGCACTAGAAAAGGTTGAACAGTCTTACACAACTCAACCCTTACCCACTCACCAAACACCGACAAAAATTATACCCCATCCGTCAGTATTTAAGGGTGAGTCAGTTGTTAGCCCCATCCTTTCCTGGGTCTTCAACGTTGGCATCTCCAGTGTAATAGTAACCAGTTTAGTCCTGGGGATGCGATCGCTGGGTGTATTACAGCCTTGGGAACTTAAAACGTTTGACCAATTCCTACAATTACGACCCCAAGAAGCACCCGATGATCGATTGTTAATTGTGGAAGTGACTAGAGAGGATATCGAAGGATTAGGCGGTGAATATCCCCTAGAGGATCAAACGATGCTGCAATTGTTGAAAAAATTAAACCAGCATCATCCCCAAGGGATTGGGTTGGATATCTATCGCGATCGCCCAGAAGGGGAGGGGCGAGGGGAGTTAATTGCATACTTAAAACAGAGCGATCGCATTATTCCCATTTGTACCCATCCCAATGAACAAGACTCGAAGGGAGTTTTGCCCCCACCTGAAATCTCAGAAAAGCGCGTTGGTTTTAGTGATATTATTCCTGACGCTGATGGTATTGTCCGCCGCCATCTTTTGGCAATGGATGAACCGGAAAACTCTATCTGTTCAGCGTACTATGCCCTGAGTTCTCAACTGGCACTGCGCTATTTACAGGATAAAGGATTTTCCCTAGATTTTCCCACGGCAAAGCAGTGGAAAATTGGCACTGTAGTTTTTAACAACCTGAACGCTTACAGGGGGTTTTACCCTAGGCAATCTAAGGGACATCAAATCATGCTGAACTACCGGATGACGGGGGGAGAGATTGCCAATACGGTTACGCTGACAGAGGTTTTATATAACCGAATTAACCTCGCCTGGATTGAAGGCAAAATCATTCTGATTGGCGTTACTGATCCCACAGTAAAAGACTATTTCAAAACACCAGATAATCAAGAAATTAGAGGCTTGCAGATTCATGCTCAAATGGTGAGCCAGCTTATCAGTGCGGTTGAGGATGGACGAATTTTATTGAGGTTCTTCCCACTGTGGGGTGATGCTCTTTGGATTGGAGTTTGGGCATTAGGAGGAGGGATAATTACCTGGCAATTCCATTCCTTATTATACCGAGGAGTGGCGGGAGGAATTGTGCTGATTAGTTTAGGGGGGATGTGCTTTCTCGTTTTTGTAACCGAAGGTCTATTATTGCCGCTTATCCCCTCAACCTTGGCATTCCTAATGACTGGCATCATTATGGCTTCAATCATCCATTGGCAACGGTAGGTAACGAATGTAACCGATAAACTAACTCAGAACCACAATTCATCCGTTACATCCGCTAAAAAAATCCGTTGCCAATTCTCTGATGAAATAACCTTTATAGATCCGGTGAAGTTATGATTCAATTAAAATTTGCACTGCTCATTATTTTAATCGGGCTTCTTGAAATAACCAGCTTCCTGGCACCAACCCAGGCAAAACTGAGCCAAACTTCCCCTAAAGCCTCCGATCCCCAAAAGCCACCGCGTAGTGGTTCACCCGATGGACGGGAACCCGGAGGAACCCGTGGACCTTGTGAAGATGTAGGTAGTCCGTTTACACCCTTATTACCGGTTACGGATAGTGAGTTTTCTGGATTTACCCTAACTGAATATCCCACGTTTTGGTTTTATATTCCCTATCAAACGAGTAGCGTCAGTTCGGGAAAGTTTACCCTAGAGGATCGAGAGGAGAATTTAGTCTATCGGCTGCGGTTTAAACTTCCTGAAACCCCTGGTTTTGTCCGTGTCAGTCTGCCAACGACGGAAAAAGCGTTAGAGAAAAATAAAGACTATCGCTGGACGTTAATGCTGTATTGTACCTCTCCGGGGTCATCGGAACGCGATCGCGTGTGGCATCAGGGATGGGTGGAACGATTGGAGATGCCGGAGTTAGAGAGTCTGGTGCAGACAGCACCTTTAACACAACAGCTTGAACTGTATATTGAGAATAATATCTGGTATGATGCTTCAATAAATTTACCCCAAATTCGGAACAGTCCCACGGATTGGGAAAGGCTATTGAGAGCGATAGGTTTGGAGGAACTTGAGCAAGAAGCGATCGCGGGGGACGTGGAGGGGATGGAAAATTAATCGAAAAAACTGTTTTTCTATTTTAAGGCGATCGCTTTTTGGGAGGAAACAACTGATTCGTCGAAACTATAATCTCTGGAAAAGCAACCAGTGAGAGGGTAGTCTCATCATTGAGTAAGATTTCTTGTTGATAATTCTCACCTTTTGGTTGCCGGAAAACATAAACCTGTCGTTTTTGTACATTCAGTACCCAGTATTCTCTAATCTCAGCTTTAGCGTAGGCGGAGGCTTTCTGCTTACGGTCAGTATAGAGGGTGGTGTCTGCCACTTCTACAATTAGGAAAATGTCATCGGGTGTAGGGTGGGACTCTTGATACTCATCGGCATTGATGCCGACTACAGCGACATCGGGTTCCGGTTCGGAGTTGGGACGTAGAGTAATGGGCAATTGAACGCGAATGGTTGCCCTACCTGTCAATAAAGTTCTGAGAGAGTCGGATGCACGTTGAGTGGTGGCGGCATGGGGAGGTTGTTGGGGACTCATTTGTAGGATTTGACCTTCTAAGAGTTCGACGCGATCCTCATTTGTAAGAATTTGCGCCTCAATCATGCGGTGATAATCATCAACAGTCCACAAGCGTACTGGGGTTGAAGTCATAATCCAATTCCTACCACGGGCTACCAATCATTGTAAATCCTGCCCAATAATAAGGATGGGATAAAACTTGATTTCCCCGTGCGGCTAATTCCTGGGGTAAATCAATTCCTTCTAACTCGCCAATGCCTTTTAACTGACCCTCTTCTAGATACACCTCTCCCCGCAACATAGCCAGTTGAGCTTGGCGCAAGGCTTCAGTTTTAATGGTAATATCGGGTTGGCGTAAGTGTTGATAGAATCCACTCATTAATGCCAGGGTACTTTCATCGTTGACATACCAAAAACTGGCTAAGGCTGACTTTACTCCTGCTTGCACAGCTAACCCCGCAAACCCTAATTCTGTTTCTATATTTCCCAGGGCAGTACGACAGGCAGAGAGGACTAATAATTCGACTTGCGGTGGCAGATGCCAACCCATTTGTCGCAGTTGGTTTAACCTGAGTTTAGTATCCCAAAGTTGAATATAAGAGTTGCTGGAGTCTCCTTCTTGAAAGTCAGCATGGGTTGCCAGATGGATAATTTCAAACGGTTTTCTCCGACTTTCTGACTTGAGAGTATTCAGGGTAAATTGTTCGTTGAGGAAGGAGTCCCCTGACCACAAGTGTTGAGTAATCACTTTCAGTTCGATTGGCACCGCAGGCAAAGGCTTCAACTCCTCGAATGTGGAGGCTCCCATACCGAGAATTGGGGTATCTTTGACGGCTTTATAACGGGTATTGGTAAGGCTAACGCTGGGGATAGAACCGATGCTGTATTTTTCTACTAGAAACTGTTTGCCATCGTGCAGTGCTGCCATGGGAAGCTGACGCAAACCCGCATCCATACAGAAGATAAGGGTGTCAATTTCTAAGTCTTCTAAGTCAGATTCAATGGGGGCAATGAACCATTGATAAAGTTGCTGGGACGATGCCAGATAACCACGGGATTCTGTAATATCGGTGACAGTCTCATAGAACTCCTCTACGGTTTGTTCGAGCGTAATAAAATTGGCTTGGGGGATGAGTTTGCGGATATAAGTATCTTCAGGAAGGACTAAGACGAGTTCTAATCCTTCAGTGAGGTGACGTGCATAAACAACAACAGCACGTTTTCCGGTTTGCTGTTCGATAGTTTTGAGGGTTTCGCGCAGACTTTCGGCGGTGACTTCTTCATCGGTGAGGTTTTCGCCAAAGTATTCTTCAAATTGATCTTCAAAGAGTTGGTCGATTTCGGCGACAATATCCTCTTGTTGGTTAACGCCTAGTGGGGGGATGGGATTGTTGACGTTTAGGGATAGGGTTTGTTCGTGAGGAATTGTCCAGTTGAAGCGATAATCTCCAGTTTCGGGGTTTTGGACAATTTCCGTATCCGCTTGCAAAATATTCCCCACTCGTAAGGCTAGGAATTCTAGGGGATTTTCGACGGGAATCACTGAGGGGTTGGGTTCTGGAACGGGGATGGGGGTTGCTG
>NZ_JADEWY010000162.1 GCF_015207375.1 Coleofasciculus sp. LEGE 07092
GGAGCTGGGGAGCGGGGAAGTAAGGGAGCAAGGGAGACAAGGAAATAATTTTTCTTCCTCATCTCCCTCTGACTTCTGGATTTATGCAGGATTAACGGAAGTGGCGGCAACAGGTGTCTATGCACGTCTGACATGGACACAGTTGAGCATATTCGATCCCTGGAGAGTAATTATTGCTTGTGCGATCGCCTTTTTTCTCTACCAATTCCCTTGGCGACGGTGGGGATGGAATTCTACCCCTTTCCAACACTATGCTTTAGTTTCTCCACTGCTAACGGTTTGGCTAAATTTTCAGATTATTTCTTCTATCAGTTTGCTAGCAGTTGCGGGTTTTTATGCCTGGGTTGCGAAGCGTCGGTCAAATCTGCGTTGGACTTATGTTAGTTTAGGGTTTATTGATTGGGCGATCGCTCGTTGGTTAGAGAATCAGTCTCTGACTGAACCTTTGTGGTACGCCACTGCAATTGGTTTATCCTTACTCTACATTGCTCAAGTTGATCCAGATTTGAGAATGCCCCACTCTAGACAAGCACGTCACTATCTTCGCTTGCTAGGTAGCGGCATAATTTGCCTGACAGCTTTCTGGTTCCATCAAGACACTGGACTTATCCCCGGAATTATCAGCGTTATCACTATCTTTGCGGGATTGGGCTTGCGAGTGCGGGCATTTCTGTTTGTCGGTACTGGCACGTTTTTACTAACAGTCTTTTATCAGTTGGTGGTTCTGAGCTTCCGCTATCCCTTCTCTAAATGGGTGATTGGTTTAATCGTTGGTATCCTCTTTATTAGTATTGCGGCGAACTTTGAGCGGCGACGCGAGCAAATTATTTCTATGTTGCAAAACTGGATTGCCCAGTTGCAGGAATGGGCTTAACTGGACGGAGATTTGGCAATCACACCCATTCACTACCGTTTCGGATTCCGAAACAAGGAGTAGAAACTGTTATCACAACAACTCACACTCCGGAGTGATTTTCGAGAGTAGCCGTGAAAGACTAAACCTTTTGTGAAGACTGTCGATCAGAGTGTTAAGGCACGGTGATTTTGGAGAACTTTAACTAGCATTACTCGTCTATTAGTGTTATAATTGTTGGCAAGTGTTAATTTCCAGAGCAATTCAATTTTTTGGCAGTGCGGCTTCAGCTAGGCACCGTCACAGAATTGGTTTGTTCTGTAGATTTCCCGGAGGGGATTATATGACTTTATCTCCAACCAGAACTACCGTACTTACAAAAGGTAGAGCTTATCGAGTTGTGAACCCGATAGCTGAACTGGTAATCGAAAAAATAGTTGCTTTGTCTGCTGGCTCAGACATCTCTAAAAATTCTGGATTTACAGAAATAGAGAAATTGGTAAAATCGCTGGCTAAATTACCAGGAATTGAGCGAGTGAGAGCTGTATCGCATAAACCGGATGATTTACATGAGGTTACTTTTGAAATATTGTCTTATATACATCCTCCTGAGAGAAGAGAACTTGCTGCAAAAGCAATGGCTCTGGTAAGAGAGACTGAATGGATGTTGTGTGATACAACTAATGATGGAGATTGGGATTTTGGGACTCAAATGCTCAGAAAATTCCCAACCGTTTCAAATGAAAATCAGGTAATTGCTTCTAGCTATGCCCGAAGAGAGTGTTTATCGGCGGCAAGCTAGATCTAACGAAGAGACTGCCAACGCAGCCCAGTCAGGTTTTCCTGACTGGGCTGTTATTATGTGTTTCTATGCAGCTCTTCATTGGATCAATGATTATGCTTTACGTCATGGTGAAATAGATAGCTTTGATGTTAGCGATAGCTCACCACATGGTGCTAGGTGGAAATATGTTAAGAAGCTCGCAAGAGCTAAGAGATGGGATGATTTACAAGATGCTTACGAGACTCTTTTTAGGGCGAGTATGACTGCTAGGTATTTACGAGACTTGGAAGACTTGAATTGCAGTGCTAGAGAGCATTACGCAAAATATGGTGTTGATTTTTGCTTTGACTCTTTAAAGATTATCAAGAACAGGTTAGAGAGTTAGTGATGCGCTGATTCCGAGATACGTGCGAAATAGGGCAACGAGGAGCTGAAATGCTGGTTCTGTCAAAACTCTCAGAGACTCTTTACAGCTAGAACGCCCCGATGTAGCGCTGGGAGAGACTCGTGCCATCTATATTCAATTTTTGAATATACTATGAAATAAAGATGTATATCTAAAAACAGCAATGTCCAAGCGAAACAAGGACGACACCCTGGATCTGACGTTGATAGAGGAAGCCATTCTCAACGCCCTGATATTTCGGGAGCGGTATGGCTTAGAGATTATGAATGCGATCGCGCAAGCAAGTAACGGTGAACGCACGATTGGCTTCAGTTCCCTTTACCCCACGTTGCGAAAGCTGGAACAGCGAGGCTTTGTCAGCTCTCGCTGGGGGGATGAAGCCCCAGAAGAAACCACTGGCGCACGCCGACGCTACTACAAAATTACAGGCTCCGGCTTGCAAGCCCTAGAAAAAAAGCAACAGTTTCTCAACACCTTACAGCAATTGCAACCTGTACTCGGAGAACTTTAGATGATGCGACAAATTCTTCACCAACTGTTCACGTTCAACTTACGGATACTACGCTTTATTCAGTCTATTACCCAAGTCTTTGCCAAAGCCCTTGTTTGGCTAGCTGTTGAATTTTCAGGCTACCTGATATTTTTCGGATTAGGACTGGCTTTAGTGATGTTGGGAGTACCCACTAATATAGCATCATGGCTGAGTCTTGTTTTATTGATCCTCCTGGGTGCATTCATTCTGGGGGTGAGTTATCCTCTGTTGAAAGGTGAAGTTAGATTCGCCAATTGGATTGCTCGAATTCTTTCTAATAAAACCCCTCAAGTGTGGGAAGACTATCAAGATTGGCTGCACGACATCCTGTTAAATTATCGCCAATTACTAGAGAGTGGCGCTCCTCGCTGGCAGGTGACGATAGTAACGTACTGGCGATTAACTCGATTTTGCATTACTGTCGGTACGCTTAAGCTGAAAAGGTTAGTTATTGCTGCCAGAAGACGACTCTAGCAATCGATAGTAGGACAGGCATCTTGCCTGTCTCTTTTAGCCTACCCTACAAAAATGGCAGGCGAGACGCCTGCCCTACGAAAATATTTGGATACTTTTTTGTTTTAACTTCCCTAATTAAGTCCTCTATTTTTATTTTTATAAAAACAAATACTAGCCCAGATATAACCCATAATTGGGAACTATTAATCCCGATCCTATCGTCTGTTGACATGAACCGATATCCCAAGAGATAATTGATAAAAAACATTAATTTGCCAAATAAGCTCTGCCGAAATCTAGATAGAAATGGCTCTTTTTTGGGATAGTATTACAGTCACGTAAATGTTAAAAGTAAGTCTAGGTCGCAGACTGAAACAGTGGGTTAAGCAAGAACGCTCAGTACCACTTGCTGCCGCTGGAGTGACGGGTATCGTGATTATTCTTCGCATGATAGGAATGTTGCAATCATCGGAGTTGGCTGCATTAGATCAGTTATTTCGCCTGCGTCCTCCAGAACCCCCAGATGATCGCATCGTTATTGTAGAGATTAACGAAACAAACCTTCGACAAGTAGGGCAATGGCCCCTTCCCGATCGCGTCATGGCTCAACTGCTGCGAAAAGTAAATACCTATCAACCCCGCGCTATTGGCTTAGACATCTATCGGGATTTACCCGTTGAACCCGGATATGCAGAATTTGTGAAAGCGGCGCAAAGTATCCCCAATTTAGTTGGAATTCAGAGACTTAAGGATGATAGTAGTATAGGTGTTGCCCCACCCCCCGCCTTAAGCCAGCAGCAGGTTGGATTCAATAACGTTGTAGTTGATGCCGATGGCAAAGTTCGTCGTAGCTTGCTCTACTGGCACGTTGAGGGTGATGCCTATACCAGTTTTGCCCTACAGCTAGCCTTACTGTATCTGCAACCTGAAAAAATTACTCCCCAACCCTCAGCAAACCATCCTGACTATTTGCAACTGAACCAGGGCGTCTTTCCCATGTTTAAACCCTACGATGGGGGCTATGTGGGAGCAGACAGCAGCGGCTATCAAACTATCGCTAATCTTCGCCGTCCCGGTGGTTTTCGGACTGTCTCCATTGCAGATATCTTGGCAGATCGAGTCCCGGCTGAGTGGTTACGCGATCGCATTATCATCATTGGCTCAAGAGCACCCAGCTTAGAAGATGTTTTTTACACGCCCTATAGTGGAGGACACTTGGGAGCAGCGCAACCGATTTTCGGTGTCGAGCTACAAGCTAGCTTTATCAGCCAAATTCTCAGTGCCGCCTTCGACGGACGCCCCACAATCGGGGTATGGTGGGAACCTGTAGAATGGCTTTGGATTCTGGGTTGGTCGAGTATCGGTGCGGTTGTCGTTTGGCAAGTGCGATCGCCCGGTTCAACTAACAATTCGACAACGGTTCCGGGAATGGGTGCGGTGACTTCTGCCCGTTGATTAGGCTGATTTTCAATTTGTCCGGTGGTTTTGATGCCACTATCCAAAAACTCTTTAGCAACAGGCTGAACCTTAATTCCCATTTGACGCGCAGTTGCCGCGTCTACTACGATGCCTTCCGGATTAGTCGGGGCTTCAGTTTCATTGTGGAACTCATCACCATGCCCCGCATGGGCAAAAACAGCCATTGGGGTAGTAGAAATCACAAGTAAAACGATAAAAGCTGAAGCCAGACGTTTTTTTGACTGTTGCATGAGTTCGGAGAGCGTCTTTTTCTAGGGCAGCCAAAGGGATAAGCAGTTTGAGAAAGCCGATGTTGTCAAACTCCGTAGCCTTGCAGAAAAAGATGAAATCAGTATGAAATGTTCCTACCTCAATAGTTAGAACTTTATCCTCTGCCTTAAGTAAGAGGAATTCATCCGTGCGATCGCACTAAAGTGAAGCCGATGGTTGGAGTCACTGTAATTGTCAACTCTCCCATAAGTTGACGTTTACAGACTACCTCGCTGCAAGTCAGTAGTCTGGCTTGTGATGATAAAAAACAGCGATCGCTTTTTTCAAGTTCAATTTGACGAGGCTATGTCAACTTACAGGTGCTGTCTGTAAGACGTTTAGATGTCGGGTAATAAGAAATGGAATTGAGTTGGACTCACGTACATTTACTCCTTAATCACTTTCCTATTATAGGGGCTATAGGTGGGCTTTTCCTGTTAATCTATGCTCTGTTCAAAGATAGCGACGATTTAAACATGGGCAGGACTTCAAGGTGGAATAATACGGCATACAGAAGTGCGGGGAGAATTTGAATTTTTATTGCCAGAGGATGCAGCGGAAGCGGGAACTCACGAACACGGAGGGACGGAAACTGAACCTGAACACTCTGAAGAATCTGGACACTCTCATGAATAAAGTCGCAGCTTCGCGCTGGGTGTGGGGTGTCGGGTATGGGAAACCCCATCAATTTATTAAAAATCAACAAAAATCACCATGAACAACGCAAACTTTTGGCAACTCTACAGCGAGGCAGCACTTACCTCCCTCAGTTTTTTCTGGAAAGCTTTATGGGCATTTATTCTGGGTTATATTGTCAGTAGCGCTATCCAAGTTTTCGTTACCCGTGAACGAATGAAGCAAACGATGGGCGAAGCTGGAAAGAGTAGCGTCGCTCTGGGTACTTTTTTCGGTTTTATTTCCAGTTCCTGTAGCTTTGCTGCGCTAGCAACGACAAAGGCACTCTTTAAAAAAGGAGCAGGATTTGTTCCATCCCTTGCTTTCTTATTAGCATCAACGAACCTGGTGATTGAGCTGGGTTTTATTATTGCCATTTTCTTAGGGTGGCAGTTTGTTGTTGGCGAGTATTTAGGGGGTATTCTTCTAATTATTTTTATGTGGATTATTGTTCGTTTCACTCGCCCAAAAGAGCTGATTAGAAAGGCACGCAGACGATTGCGGGAAAAAGAAGGTGAAGAGGAGGAAGGCGAAGAAGTCCCTGACTGGAAGGAAAAGATGCAGAGTAAAGAAGGATGGGAACAGGTAGCACGTCGCTACTTCATGGAATGGAATATGGTCTGGAAAGATGTTACCATCGGCTTTACCGTAGCGGGTGTCATCGCTGTATTCGTGCCGCGATCATTTTTTCAGTTCCTCTTTATTGGTTCAGGGCAAGGCAGTAATCCCAGCTTTCTGGCAGTTCTGGAAAATGCGGTAATCGGACCCGTTGCAGCGTTTTTCACCTTTATCGGTTCGATGGGTAATATTCCCCTGGCTTCAGTTCTATTTGCTAATGGTGTTAGCTTTGCCGGGATTATGGCATTTATCTTTAGCGATTTGGTGGTGTTTCCCATCATTCGCGTGAATGCCAAGTATTACGGATGGAAAGTTTCCCTGTATATCGTCGGTGTCTTTTTTGCGGCGCTTGTTGTTACGGCGATTGCCATGCACTACGGCTTTGCACTCTTTGGACTGTTGCCTCAAGGTGGAGGGCAAAGTGCAGCACAGACGCAGCGCTTTGCCATTGACTATACGTTCTTTCTCAACCTTGGGTTTCTTGCCGTGACGGGTGTTCTCGCTTGGCTTCGCTTTGGGGGCGACAAAAAGAAGGGAGGGATGCATCACGGTGGTGGCAAGTCAAGTATTATTGAGCGCGTACTCTTTTGGTTGGCGATTGTCTCCTATATTTGGTTGGCAGGTGGTTTAATGGCGACTTTCTTTAGCTGAATGCTTTTTCCCGCTGACTTGACTACTGAATAAACGTTCTAGATATTATGGCTGGACTGGGGCAATGTGTAGCGGAAATGGTAGCGGCTCAGATATTCAACGAACGCGAGGGAAATGAGATTTCTGTAATTTATGGGACTGTGACTTCGGGAACGAATTGGAAATTTTTAAAACTCAAAGGGAAAGTAGTTGAGATTGATTTGGTTGAGTATTACCTAACAGATGTGAATAAAATCCTGGGCATTTTAGCGAGTGGCGTTAGAGGGAGTTGATAGTTAAGCGTGTCTGTAGGGGAGCGATAACCCTAACGGGATGCTTCGCTAGCGCAGATTCTATGGTGTCGAGAATCGAACATGAGTCGCTTGGCTATCGGGCGTCACTCCAGCGAATTCCCATTCTTGGAATGCGAGCGCTCCTTGACCCACCTGAGAGTTATCGCCTCCCTGCTATGCCCTTGCTGCTCACGAGAATTTGAAATCGACCCGCTGCTACCAACTGATACAGTTAACAGCCAACCTTTTCAAGCATAGTAGCAAGTAGTTTTTCTCGCTCAAGAGACGAACCATCAAGCCCAGTTACCTGCCCAAAAGTATCATCTAAAACCTTCTTCTCACCTTTGTAAATGTGGATGTGAATGCCTGTGACCTGTGGTAATGGGCTAGTCCATAGAACGGCAGGAGTTGAAGCCCAGATTTTGACCTGACAGCCATCATAATCCCGTAGGTCTAAGGTGCGATCACTTGTTACAAACTCAGGATTTAAGGTCAGGCTATCTGACAGTAGTTTCAACGGATTGCTGACAATAGGTTCTTTAGACCAATTGGTGTCGTAACCGCAGTTAGCACAAAAGTGTTTCCTATGCGGGTTTTTGGCAAAGTCTCCTAAGTCCAAGTGTGGGTGGCTACAGTAGCGGCACAGCAGTGTATCTAAAGGACGTTGGTTGATAATTGCCTCTAGATAAGCCAGAGCAGCCGGAGGTGCAATAATAACCCGTGTTCTTGTCTTCGAGTCCAATAGCAGCGTTCCCGGATCTACCACGACAACAGCCGGAAAGTTGCAGTCAAGGGTTTTACTGCCAGAAGGGTTCTTGCGAGCGTGGACATGAACTCGCACTTCTGTAAGATCTGGCTCGTTGGTGGTGTTGATAGCCGATGGCAGTGCTGCCCAAATTCCAACTCCTCCAGGATAATCTATCGGGTCAAGAATCAAGGGATTTTTAGTGTAATGCATGGGCTGGTCAGCATTGGAACAGCAAATACCCTCTTTTGTTGACTGCAATGCCGCTTGTAAGTCTGCTTTTGTTCCCCAATGAACCTGATGGGTGCGACACCACCAACGCTCTGCCCCATTTCGGAATTTTCCAGCCGGAACGATATCACAGGGAAGTATTACACCTGTACCAAATTCAGCTTCAGGGAATTTTCCTATAATATTTTCGCTAAACGGTACTACATTTCCTAATGTTCTACCCTCTGCCCAAACGACTGCTCTCTCCTCTGTGAACGCCTGAGCTTGGACTGGCTGTTCCGTTCCTAAAGCTTTCAGAATCTTGGGTTCTCCCTTTTTTTTTGTGATTTCTCCCTTTTTCTTCTCAGGGTTGTAGCTCTCCTCGGCTAGATAAAGACAGACTGTACCATCTTTCTTCAACTCTCTTTTGATGATCATTTATGTCTCCACTCTTGGTTAGTTTCCGATAGGAAAACTCACTAAATACCAGAGTCATATACTATCTGGGTCTTCACCCAATTCCCTTAATCGAGCCGCTAAACGCTCCGATCGCGCATTTGCTGCTTCCTCTGGTAACAAAACCAGATTGCCAGCCTCATCATAAAACCGCAACCACACTGCCGTTTCTCGATCAATCGTCCCCTCCCAAGTTGCCAACCACAAACCTAATCGCTGACACCACAGCCACCCCTGCTCATTGGGTGTAAGTGGCTGATACTGCTGATTTACATCCAAATGCCACCCCTGCAAAGAATCCCGGTCAAAGGGATTGAAGACATAGTAATCCGGAGTGCGGAAAATCTGCTCGTAAATATTTTTCTTAACTCCCGTGTCTGCCTCTGCTGTAGAAGGAGACATCAGTTCCACTATTACATCCGGATAACGACCATTTTCTTCCCATACTACCCAGCCTTGACGCTCCCTTGTGCCATCCACATCTAGCACTACAAAAAAATCAGGCCCCTTGAAATCCCGGTTACGAGCCTGAGTGCTACTGTAATAAACAAACATATTGCCTCCCGCAAAAAAATCATTACGGTTAGCAAAAGCCTGATTGATTGACCGAATCAGGATATTCATCGCAATGCGGTGGCGGTTACTCTCCATCGGTTCCCCATCATCGAAAATTAAATCAGTGGGTGGCATCGGAGGTTCCCACCAATCCTCAATTATCAGGGATTTTTGTTCTGTACTCGCCTCAGTTGACATCGCACTGGCTCCCTAGCATGGGTCTTTAATACCTTTAGATTAACCAAAACCTTACTAGTATGAGTTTCAGGTTGACCTAGCTGCCTTAGACAGAATGGAAGATGAGGCATTGTGGAAAATCGCTCAAAGTCGAAAGACTATAGCCGATATGGAGCGGTACAATATCCTGCTTGATCGCAATCAAGAGGGTACGCTGACGGATGCCGAACGAGCAGAACTAACAGCACTGCGAACTGAGGCAGACTGCTTCATGCTGCGAAAGGCACAGGCAGCAGCACTACTTCGCTGGCGCGGACACCATGTACCCCTGTCCTAAATTCTTATGTTTACAGGTCGCGCAACCATTACTGTGTTGCGAATGAACAACCCAATCATTGTGTCTGCGCGTTGGCGCTGGGCAATTAGTGGTTGGTATCCTCCTGCTGATTGACACTCTTCGCGATCACTTCCTGTCTGGATTTTAGCTTGCTGAGGCTTTCAGGGGAAGGCGATCATTCCGTGAGATTAAAACGGCAATATCGATGCGATATAGAGCAGGTAGTCATCTTTTTGCAAGCCACCACCAATGAGATAGTCTTTACTGATACCTATCAAGACCGAAGTACGTCCCATCATTATCGAGTTGTCCGCCTATGGGAGCAAGATTCTTCCCCGTTCCTTGCCAATCCAGGACTATTGCCCCTAGCGACTTTGACGCAAACTGACTCCCCTCAAGGGTTACTGGCACAGGTGGCGGAACGAACCGCTACAATTCCTGATAGGGAGCAGCGACAAACTATTGCTGGTTGTGCCGAGATTCTAGCCGGACTGCGGTTTGAAAAAGATTTAATACGCCAGTTTTTTCGGGAGGACATCATGCGCGAGTCTGTCATTTATCAAGATATCTTGCAACAAGGAAGACGACAGGAGGCACTTTCATTGGTAATACGCCTACTCAATCGACGGTTGGGTGAGGTTAACCCGGAACCTATTGAGCGGGTTCGGGCGTTATCGATTGAGCAATTGGAGGAGTTAGGAATAGCGCTGTTGGATTTTTCCAATATGGCTGATTTAATGGCTTGGTTCGACCAACAGGAGAGGCGGGAAGTAGAAATAGCTTTGATTACACGCCAGCTAACTCGACAATTGGGTGAGATTGACCCCTTACTGATTGAGCAGATTCACAGGTTATCCCCTGAACAGTTGGAAATCTTGGGAGTAGCGCTATTGGATTTGTCCGAAATGGCTGATTTAGTAGCTTGGTTGGAACACAAGCAGAGGTGGGAAGGAGATGAGGAAGAGGTGAAGTAAGCGATCGCTCTCACTTTTTCACTCCTGACTCGTAACCGATGAATGATGATGGTTCTTTTCAGCCAAAACAGGCAATTCAGACAACACCCCGATGTCAGATTCTGGCAACTCAGAAGAACCATTGCTGTAGGTAAGGCTTGCGGTTGAAGGCTTACTGCGTCGTCCCAACCAGAAAGCACCAACAGCGATCGCACCAAAAATTAGGATTAAATTTCCCTACCTCAAACGTTAGAAATTTCTCCTATGCCTTAAGTTAAGCCGTAATCCTTTTTTCAGTTCATTTTTATCGGTTCAGGGCAAGCCACATTCATTCTCCAGAATGCTACTCTCCAAAGGAGCTTGAGCCAATTATCCCAAAGGTGAAACGCAGGATTCCTTCAATTTTTTTCTCAATTCTTTTAATTTTGCGGCACGACTTTCAAAAAGCTTCTCCATTGCACACATTATCCGTCCGATCGCATCAGCGTTACACTCCTTCAGAAATGCTTCTGCCGAAATCGTACCAGAAAAGAACGCCTTAGCTTGCTGGTTCAAGTGTCCAACCGATCCAAACCCAATAGATTTGATAATAGTAGTGGCAATGGGTGAATTTTTGAGATCGTAAACCGATTCCTGATTTCGTCCCTTACTGAGCAACTCTAACACCTCCCTCTCCAGAGGCGTTTCAGGAGGGTTGGCGATGGGCATATCAATCAGGAACTGCTCCAAGGTTGGCGTGTTTATTTCTGAGCGGGGCAATTCTCCCATCAAGGTAGTGAGAGGAACGCTTCGTCCTAAGCTGTAGCTGACAGCTTCCAAAATCGCGATCGCAATTAGCTTAACCCTTAGATAAAGCCTTGCCACTTCCAGGTTCTTTCTGGTTTTTAAAACAAGCTGGCGGTAAGTGAACTCATCGGGTTCTCCCTTAAACTGCTTAAATACTCGTTCTGGCTTCAGGAAGTTCATAAAGGCTTCCATTTTCAACAGTGAGCGACGGTATCCCTGGACGGTGTAAGAATCTGCATTACTCAACTCATGATTCGTTTCCGGCATGAGATTCCAGGTATTGTCTAAAAAATCTCCAGAATTTGGGAAGGCAAAATTCTCCACATCCCGATTTGCCAGTCGCACTGAACGCTTCACCACTTCAATTGTTTGGGCTTGACTCCAGCTAAATTTAAACTGATGATTTGCTTTTTCCAGGCGCTGGTAGAGTTCTTCACTGGGGCTGAAACCCTCTGGAGACAAAGGACGAAAGGGAATCGTCGCTTCGATACAGGCGGCAATTTGCCCTATAAAACTGGGTAACAAAAAAGCCTCTAAAGCTTTGGCAGCAACAATGGCGCTTAAAAATTCATTTTGCCCGTTGAAGGGAGAGAGAACTTGAGCAGGAGCAAACCCAAATACAGCCATCACAATCTCAAAAATCGGGTCAACGGGTAGTTCCCCAGCTTGGAGAATCCCCAACTGTCCTTTGACTTCCTTAATAAAGGGAGCAATATAACGACTAATGTTAAAATTAATATCTTGATCGACTTGCACGTAAACGAGGTCATGGAATAGGGCTGCCAAGACCTCAACGGCATCCACTGACCCGCCAACCTCAAAAATATGTTCAGGCGTGTGAAAATAACGCCATTGACCCGTCATAGTTCGGGTAATCAAATCAGCGAGCGTTTCTAGTTGAGTCAGCTCGACAGAGCCTTGTAGCTGTGCGATGGCTCCAACTAGACTTTTTTTGCAATAAGCGCGAGCAACTTCTAGATCCATCTATACCACCCTGTTCCCAACAGCCGGACAGTCCTAATAAAGACCTATATTAAGAGAAGTTTTAGGATGAAAGATACTTAAGTCCCTGCCCTTGCTCCCCTTAACAAGAGAGTACCACGGCAATTAATGACACAAGCGGAAGCTCACAACGAAAGGATAGAAATCAATCGAGGAAAAATGAGGCTAGCCTAGTCTTTGCTTGTTAGACAAAGCCGAGGTTTCACCCTTAATTCAGGAGAGAACCCAAGCGTGAGAGATCGCTGGGATAAGCAGAAGAGAGAACATGGTTGACACCAATAGGGTATCACAAGTGGGACACCAGACATTCACTATTAGGGAACAACGATTAAATTTACCTAGGAGTAGGGAGTGGGGAAGGTGGGGGGACAAAGGGACATTTAAACTTTTGTTGAGGTGTTACTCTTCTCCCCCATCACCCCATCACCCCATCAC